>NZ_WBKM01000105.1 GCF_015714725.1 Nostoc sp. WHI | reverse complement strand
ACACAAGTCTAATTACCCCCCTTAATCCCCCCTTGTAAAGGGGGGAAACCGGAAAATCTTGTTCCCTCCCCTTTGCAAGGGGAGGGTTAGGGTGGGGTAATTCGAGAACTGGTAGTGATTCGATAACTTGTGTGTACACCGTAGCCCTTAAAAAGGGGGGGAATAATCTTTTCAAAGTCCTCCTTTTTAAGGAGGATTTAGGAGGATCTGAAATTTTTGATATATTACCGGACACTTTTCAAACAACCTCTTAGACGCAGATGTACATCCCCACAAATATCCATCTGAGTTTTCTAACTAGTTGGAGAAATCACTAACTGACTCAGGCGTTTTAAAATTCTCAGAACATCATATAATTCATTGTCAGGATTTCGGAGTTCAAAAACTTTAGAGGTAGCGTATCTTAGAGTTTCTCCTTTAACTAATTTCAGAAACATAAAACTTCCTCCTGTGGCAATCATGCCAAAACTAGGCTTTTCTGGGTAAGGGTTGGCTAACATATAAGCTAAGATTTGAGCTAGTCCAGCTTCTACAGAAAAAGTTGCCCGTTTGGATTCAATCACCATCACCCAAAATTGTTCTTTTAAAACCAACGCATCCAAACTGCCTTTGATAATAGTATTTTCATCTGCTGCGTAAATTTCTATAGCTTTTTCCGATTTAACATAAAACGGAGCTAAATAAAAGTCACTAATAAATAAAAGTGGGTCTAATACTGACATTTTGACAACATTTTCAAGCATGGGTGGATACTTTAGTAAATTAAAATATCCTGCCTGAACTTTGTCTAATTGTTGTTTTTCTAGTTCAGTAATCTCAAGTAAATTATCTTGCCATTCTCGAAAAAATTCTTGATTCCGAATTAGCTGGAGTCCAAATATAGTTTCTAGTTCTAGTAACGTTATATCTTTCGATTGAAGTATTTGTACCATAATTGTTAATACCAATTCTCATCTAAAATTTGTTCTAAAGAGCCAATGGGTATTATTGGGAATGTTTCAACGGGAAGTTGGGAGCGATCGCTTGCTTCTGTTCTTGCTTGTTGATAGCATTCATCAAAAATTTCTAAAATGTAAGGCTTTAGGCTAGGACTATCTTTAAGTTCATCCTTAATATCTCGGCGAAATGTTCTGATTTCTCCTTTCCAATGTCCTTCATTTCGCTCTTGTTCCACATCCCAGTATTTGAGTTTCAGCAGATGTTCTAGAAGTCGAATCAACAAACTTTTGATTGTTCGCTTCTCACGTCTGCCCATACTCTCCAACTCTTCAATTAAGTTTTCTAAATCAACAGATGCAAACTGTCCAGCACGAAGTTGATTAATACTTGTTCTAAGCCAAAGGTAATAATCTTGGTCGTATAACGTCTGAATTACTGGTTGGATTGATGTCATAATAATTCATAATTATTTGGTTATTCTTGAGGTAATAATTTGTCCCCAGTTTTGGGATCAAACACAAACAACTGATTTAAATCGAGTTGTAAAGAAAGGCGATCGCCTGGACGCAAACGCACATCCCCACCTACTTGAATATTCAACACCACAGTTGAACCAGGTAAACCAGCACGGATCAAAGTTTCTCGTCCCAAAGGTTCCACCACTTTTACTTCAACCGATAAAAGTGCTGAGTTGTGAGTACTAAGTTCTGAGTCGGTGTTGATTTTTATATGCTCTGGACGAATTCCCAAATCAAAAGTTTGTCCTTGACGCAGATGTAACTTCTCCCTTATGAGTGCTGGAATTGCTAACAACTGCCCACTGACATCAAAGCCATCATTTTGATAAATTGCAGGTAGAATATTCATTGGTGGACTACCTAAAAAAGTTGCCACCATTTGATTAGCAGGACGGGCATAAATACTTTGCGGATCGCCAATTTGTTGAATCCGTCCGTGATTTAGCACCACAATTTTATCAGCCAAAGTCATCGCCTCAACTTGATCGTGAGTGACGTAAATAGTTGTAATGCCCAATTCTTGATGTAGTTGTTTCAACTCTGCCCTTGTATCGTCGCGCAATTGGGCATCTAAATTAGATAAAGGTTCATCTAGTAAAAATACTTGTGGTTCACGGGCGATCGCTCTTCCTAATGCTACTCGTTGTTGCTGTCCCCCAGAAAGTTGTTTGGGCTTGCGATCTAGCAGATGATCCAGAGAAAGCGATCGCGCCACATTCAACACCCGTTCTTGAATAATTTTTCGATCAACCTTCCGCATTTGCAAGCCAAAGCCGATGTTTTGAGCCACACTCATGTGAGGATAGAGAGCGTAGTTTTGGAACACCATCGCCACATCTCGTTGTCTAGCTGGGATATTATTTACTAAGCGATCGCCAATAAAAAGTTTACCTGATGTAGCAGTTTCTAAACCTGCGATCGTTCGTAAAATTGTTGACTTTCCACAACCCGATGGCCCCACTAAAACCCAAAACTCGCCATTAGGGATTTCAAAAGTAATGTCCTCGATAGCGGTGACATTATTAAATCTACGCTTAATTTCTTCTAAACGAACGTTTGCCATTATGCGATTTGATATTTTCAGTTTGGGATCTGCGGCAAGCAACCTCCAACTCAGCACTAGGGACTTTTATCCGCCCCCTCTGAGGAACTGTGAGGCTGCTTTGTAAGTGCAGAAACTTGGTTGTCCTGCACAATTCTAATCAGAAATCTTAAAGCTTCATTGACGGCATCGGCATTAGGAAAAACCTCTGCAACATCAGGTTCTAAACGAATTGTTGTCTTACCAAAGCTCTTTCGTTCAGAGCCGAACTTTCTGACCCTTAGGCTCTTTAAGTCATACTCTGATCGCAGATCGTCTTCCATTTGTGGCTTACCCTTCTTTATATGCTTCTCGCTCAGATGGTCTGATGTTTTAAAAGATTTATTGGCGCTTTGTTTTCGTCCCACTCGAACTTCATTGAATTACTAAATCACTACCTTTTGAATACCTACAAATTCTGGTATTCTTTCATCAATTTCTGATTCTAAACAAAGTTCAATCACTTCTTTCATATTAGCCATCAACTCATCAATTGTTTCTCCCTGACTGTAACAGGCTTTTAACTGAGGAACTTCTCCGACATAGTAGCCATCTTCATCCCGTTCAATAATGACGTAAAATTCGCGCTTGGTGGAATTTATCATAATTTATTTGTACGTAGGCTCAAAATCATTTTTCTAGATTCTTTAACCAAGCCGGGTGAGAGAGTAAAGAAGCAAAGACTCGCACCCCCCGAAGTTGATTAGAGAGAGGTAAATGACCTCTAGGCGCACTCAAATCCCAGGTAAACTCGTTAGGGTATCGCGTCCATTTGTTACCTTCTTTCCAGCCAATTTTTGGCCAGAAGTTATCCCATTTTTTGCCTAAACTTAACCAAATTTCTCGCTGCACTGAAAAGCCAAACTTGCCTTCGGAATGAACTAACCATAGGTTGTTAATTGTTTGCAAGTCAACAGCCGAGGAATTTTCTACCTCAGTAAAATACAACCATTTTCGTTGAACAGCCGTTGGCCCTGATAGTTCACACATTTTCTCTATAGTCACGCGATCGGCAGCTTGGAAGTCTTGAACAGCTAGTAGACGTTGCAAAGAATTGTAATTAATCCCGCACTCTGATTTTAGAGGTACAATTCCCTCAGGAAAACAAGAGAGCAGAAATTCTTTGACTTGAGGTGCATCAGAGTTGTAGAGGACTTGGTAGGCTTTGCCATCAACCCAAGTCGCCGGGTTATCACGTCGTTTCAGTAAAAATTCCATCAACACGTCTAATCCCTCATTACCCAATTCAGCTAACTGTAGGATTATTTGTTGCTGGACTTTTTCAGACCCAGCGATTAACGATCGTCGGAGGGAGTCGATGTCATTAGCAGGGACTGATAAAATCATTGGGTCTGTCATGCCATTACTTGTGTTAGCGGTCAGTGAAAGAACGGTAGACTATCAGCATTCTCCAAGGCGAAGCACTGATAGCGAAAAGTAGTTTACTATTTTTGATCGTACAAAATTGCGATCGCTTCACTGAAATCCCACACTTAATCCCCAAATAATGTACAAGGGGAATAGGGGGAAAATCTGCGCCTCATGACTTGGTGAACAAAAGACACAGCACAATTTGCAAGCCTGCCACATAAGGTTTTTTTGACTAGCAGCGTATCGATTAGGAGTGTGTGAACTATGTACGACAAGATTACCCCCCCCGTAACCGGAGCAAAAATCACCTTCAAAAATGGTGAAGCGATCGTACCAGACAATCCAATTATCCCCTTTATTCGCGGTGACGGCACAGGTATAGATATCTGGCCTGCTACCCAAAAGGTGCTAGATGCTGCGGTAGCAAAGGCATACAAGGGTCAGCGTCAAATTAGTTGGTTCAAGATTTACGCTGGAGATGAAGCTTGTGATTTATACGGAACTTATCAGTATTTACCTCAGGATACTCTCACGGCAATTGAAGAATATGGTGTAGCTATTAAAGGCCCTTTGACTACCCCGGTCGGCGGCGGTATTCGTTCTTTAAATGTGGCACTGCGGCAAATTTTTGACCTGTATGCCTGCGTGCGTCCTTGCCGCTACTATGCAGGCACACCCTCACCCCACAAAAATCCCGAAAAGCTGGATGTAATTGTTTATCGGGAAAATACGGAAGATATTTATTTGGGTATTGAGTGGCGACAGGGTAGTGAAATTGGCGACCGCTTAATTAAAATTATCAATGAGGAACTAATCCCCGCTACCCCAGAACATGGGAAAAAACGGATTCCCCTTGATTCTGGCATTGGTATCAAACCCATCAGCAAAACTGGTTCCCAGCGCCTAGTCAGACGTGCCATCAAACACGCTTTGCTATTGCCCAAAGACAAGCAACAAGTAACTTTGGTGCATAAGGGCAACATCATGAAGTATACCGAAGGCGCTTTTCGTGATTGGGGTTATGAATTAGCAACCAGCGAATTTCGCCAAGAAACGGTCACTGAACGGGAATCTTGGATTTTGAGCAACAAGGAGAAAAATCCTAATATTTCCTTAGAAGAAAACGCCCACCAGATTGATCCTGGATTTGATGCCCTCACCCCAGATACAAAAGCGGAAATTGTCAAGGAAGTTGAAACAGTTCTTAACTCAATTTGGGCAACCCACGGCGATGGCAAATGGAAAGATAAAATTTTGGTGAATGACCGGATTGCTGACAGTATTTTTCAACAAATCCAAACCCGACCGGATGAGTATTCGATTCTGGCGACAATGAACTTGAACGGCGATTACTTGTCTGATGCTGCTGCTGCAATTGTTGGTGGTTTAGGAATGGGGCCAGGAGCAAATATTGGTGATGCTAGTGCCATATTTGAAGCTACCCACGGCACCGCACCCAAACACGCCGGCTTGGATCGGATTAATCCTGGTTCACTGATTTTGTCTGGTGTGATGATGCTGGAGTTTCTGGGCTGGCAAGAAGCCGCAGACCTAGTTAAGAAAGGTTTAGCGGATGCGATCGCCAACAGTCAAGTCACCTACGATTTAGCAAGGTTACTAGAACCACCAGTTGAACCCTTAAAATGTTCTGAATTTGCCGAAGCGATAATTCAGCATTTTGGTTAGATAGCGAAAACTCTTAAGAAGCAGCAAAACAGGGTTTTCTCGCTGGCCTCTTAAGAGTTTTTTTGTATCTAAATGTAATAGGCATTTTCAGAAATTAAATAAGTAATATTTTTAACTTATATGTTCAATCCTCTATCGAGGGATAGATTGACCCACTAGCAACCTTATATTATCTTGCTAACTGCATACCTACTACAAAAGGTATTTCAAAGTTATTTCTTATAACTGATACGTCAAGAACTTACAGAGCAGGATTTTCAGCGCTTAAAACCGGATCAAACTAAATTAGGAGTACTCTATATGCCCAGATTAACTGTTTCTTTTCCCCCGCTCATCGGCACCCCTGGTTCCGATCTAGTGACAGGTCAAGAATCCAATAACACCTTGCCAATTGGCAATGACGACTTCTCAGCAAACATTGGCATTGAAATTCTCCAAAATGGAGTCATTAATACTCTATCAGGTAACGACACTATCGAGGGTAATGCGATCAGCGATGAAGGGCTAGTAAATGGCACAGGCATTGCTAACAGTGGCATTATCAATGCAGGTAAGGGAGACGATAATATCTCTGGCACAGGTACTGGCGGTTTTGTGCCTAGACTTGATTTCACTGGTACAGGTATCTTTAATACTGAGGGCGGCTATATTAATGGAGGAGATGGAAAAGATTTAATTTCCGGAACCGGAACCGGAGGATTAGAGGGAGAAGGCATTCCTACAGGCATCCATAATACTCAGGATAGCCGCATTGATGGAGGAAAAGGGGACGATTTGATCTCCGGAACTGGAATTTCATTTGGAGAACTTGCAGGCCCTGGTATAGGAATCTCTAACACTGAGTACAGCAGCATTAATGGAGGAGAAGGGAACGATTCCATCTCCGGAACTGGAACTGGAGCAGATGCAGGAGAGGGTATAGGCATCTCCAATAGTGGCGATAGCGTGATTAGTGGAGGGAAAGGAGACGATTCTATTACTGGTATTGGTAGGGGCAGGAATGCGTCTGGCGGTTTCAGATCATTCAGAGCTGGTGTAGGTATAGGCATCTCCAATGCTCAAGATAGCTACATTGTTGGTGGCGAAGGAAACGACTCACTCTCTGGCACAGGCATAGGCGGTGCAGGAGAGAGTTCCTTTTTTGGTGGTGACTTGGACGCAAATGTGGGTATAGGCATCATTAACAGAGCCAGCATTTCTCAGGGAACAGGAGACGATTTCATCTCCGGTATAGGTAATGGCGGCATTGCCGTCATCGACATTGCCGAGGGCAATGCCAGGAGCGGTGACGGCACAGGCATTGTTAACAGTGGCATCATCAATTTAGGCGATGGCAAAGATACCATAATAGGTAGTGGCATTAGCGGTGGTGTAGAAGCTATTGGTATAGGCATTCTCAATACTGATGGTATTATCTACGGAGGTGGAGGAGCTGATAGCCTGACTGGCTATGGCACCAGCATTGGCATTCAAGGCGGCACGATTGATGGCGGAAACGGTAACGATTACTTCAAAGCTCGTCGAATTGATGCTAGCAGTAATCCCGTTTCAGACCAAGGCGGCGTTATTGCCGATGTCTTCCTCAAGGGTGGATCTGGACGCGACACATTTGATGTTGGTTACGGTAATGCCACGATCAATGGTGGCTGGGGATGGGACAAGCTAATTTTGCCTGAGTTCAAAAATGATTACATTATTACAGGCAGCTCCAACAATTACACGATTCAACGTGATGACTTCACCCTTAGTGTCTTGAATGTTGAGCAAATCGTCTTTCTCGGCGTTTCTTCATAGCACATTATACTTGGCATTTTTTATCAGTAGACTGTGCCTTGGGTTCCTCGTTTAACACAAAAAATCCTTCACCAGAAGAGGAGAAGGGTAGGGATTATGTAGAGCTTGAACCCTACATAATCCCTACCCTTTTTTCCCAGCCCCCTGTATCTGATTTAACTGTGAGTGCTAGGCATTAGTCTACCTCAGTGGACTTCCCTACGGGACGCTACGCATAGCTTGCTTTTAAAACGTCTTCTTAAATACATTAAATTTATTGACAAAAAGCGCAGTATCTTAAACCGCCATAAATAATCCCCAATACCCAATTTTTTGTAGCCAGAATCTAAGAAAATGAAAACTGCCAATAGAGACTTAATAGATTCGCTGCAAAAACTTATATGACTGTTAATCGACGCCATTTCTTGGTTTTACTCGCAGCAGGTGCGGGTACTTTTACGTTAGATGCTTGTGCATTAGCAGAGAAATCTTCTGACGGAAAGACTGCAACTTCCGCCACAACAGCAAGCACAACAGGGGTTATCAAACTACCGCCTTTACCCTACCCCTACGAAGCACTAGAACCACACATTGATGCCAAAACAATGCAGTTTCATCACGATAAACACCATGCAACTTATGTGAAAAACCTGAATGCGGCATTAAATAAACACCCAGAACTCAAAAACAAAACTGTTGAAGAATTGTTGCAGAAACTTGACACAGTACCAGAAGATATTCGCAAAACAGTACGCAATAACGGCGGCGGTCATGTGAACCACTCAATGTTCTGGAAAATTATGAAGCCGAAAGGTGGAGGGGAACCAACAGGAGGTATAGCTTCCGCTATTAATCAAAATTTTGGCAATTTTGCAGCTTTCAAAAAACAGTTTAACGAAACTGGTGCTGGTCGTTTTGGTAGTGGCTGGGTTTGGCTAGTCCGTAACAAAGATGGCAAGCTGGAAGTAACATCTACAGCTAATCAAGATAGTCCCCTCAGTGAAGGCAAATATCCCATCTTGGGTAATGACGTATGGGAACACGCGTATTATCTCAACTACCAAAACCGCCGCGCCGATTACTTAGATGCTTGGTGGAAGGTGGTTAACTGGGATGAGATTAACAAACGGTTTGCAGCAGCAAGTAAATTTGCTTAATAAGTAGGTAGACAAAATTAATTGCACAATGTCATTGCGAAGGTCGCAAAGCGGAATGAAGCAATCGCAGGTGTTTGGGATTGCGTCGGAAGCCTCGCAATGACCTTATAATATGTAATTAATTCTGCACAGGTACTTAAAGCGACAAAGAAAAATTTCTCCTGCCGCTCCTGTCAAAGAGGCTTTTGAGCAGGTATACCAGTAGCACGGGGAAATTCAACTGGTGTGGCGGCTACCTTCCGCAAATACACACAGTGCCGGATGCTGTGACTCAGGGGTGTTGTAAATTTTTCGATTGATTCAATGACACCACCCAACTGGTTCACAGCATTCTGCAAAGCTATTGTTTCATCTTCTGCCCAATTACCACGATAAATTACCGCTAAACCACCCAGTTTGAGCAGTGGTAGCGTATATTCTGCACAGACAGAGGCTACCCCAACAGCGCGGATCAGGGCAATATCATAACTTTGTCGATACTGGGGGTGCTGACCAATTTGTTCAGCCCTATCAACAAGAGTTTTGGTATTTGTAAGGGCAAGTTCAGTTAAGATTTTTTCGATAAAAGTAATTTTTTTCCGGGTTGAATCCATCAAAGTAATTGTGCAATTAGGTGCAGTAATTATCACTGGAACACCGGGAAAACCTGCACCTGTGCCAATATCAATCACAGACGTACCATCAGTGAGAGATGGGATAAATTGCCCTTGTGGCGCAATTCCCCGTAGGGAATCCCAGAGATGTTTTTCCCAAAACTCCTGGGGGTCAGTGATGCGAGTTAAATTTAATTGGCGGTTACCTTCTAGAATTAACTCATAAAGCCTTTGGAATTGTGCTTGCTGTTGGACAGTTGGTTGCCAATTGAGAGTTTGATGCCAAATTTCTGTTATTTCAGGCAATAAGTTTGTCATTGGGCAATTCAATTTTGGATTTTAGATTTTAGATTTTAGATTAAATTTCAATCCAAAATCTAAAATCCTTGCTCCCCACTCTCCCTTTCATCCGGCTGGTAGAGGTTCTTTAACTTTCGATTCTAGTGTCTTTGGGTCAACTGATTCTAGTTCACCGTGGTTGAGTGTCCAGCAACGGTCTGCGATCGCTAACATATCCCCAGCATCGTGTGTCACTACCAATAGTGTCCAATCTTGTTTCAGTTTCGCTAATAAATTTACCAGTTGCCGACGCATTGACCAATCCAACCCAGCCGTGGGTTCATCTAACAACAGCAAATTTGGCTGGCGAATCAATTGCACTGCCAAAGCTAAACGCCGTTGCTGACCACCACTCAAAGCATGGGGCGCTGCGGAAAGCGATAAATGCTCCAATCCCACCTCACTCAACGCCTGTTTCACTCGTTCTGACCCTAACTCAGGATGTCCTAAACGCAATTCTTCTAAAATCGAACCACCGCAAAAGTGTCGTTCTGGAAACTGAAACACCAACCCCGCCAATTGTTGTAGCTGTTCAGCGATGAGTTCTTGTTCCCGCCAGAAGAGTGCGCCGGTACTGGGTTCGGCTAGTCCTGACAAAATTTCTAGTAAAGTACTTTTACCAGAACCACTCGGGCCAATAATCAAACCTAGCTGCTGGGGTGCTAATTCCAAGTTGATCGATTTGAGAATCGCTGTTGGGCACGCTGCGGGGTGATAAATTAGATTTCGGAGATAGAGCATTTGTTAAGATTACCAAAAAGTCAGCGATTTACTGATTAACTACACCGAGAGCAACTGGAAAATTCTAGAACAATTTATAGTAGATCACTTGCCTTAACACCCTAATCTAGCAGCAAGAATCATCCATCTTCTCTCCATTGTGGCAGACTCACCCTTAAACAATGGCTACAACAAGCCTGGGAACATGAAAAAATTACTCAAGTCAACCTTAATAGAAAATTTTGGCTGAAGCAGAGCCAACTTCAAATTAACCATTTTTTGCATTTTAAGTAACACATACAACTATTTCAACCGCATTTATTCTGAGGGTTAAAATGACTAAAAGATTTTCTTCGCTTCAACTAATAGTGTTTGCGAGGCTCACTAGCGTTGCTCAATCGGCTTTTGGGGCTGCGTTCGCCTTTGGCGTTGCCCCTTGGGCAATCGCACTTAATCTGTGGGTAAATCCCTCCCTAGCTGGCGATCCATTTCGGACTAGCGAACCTCATCCAATTGGCGACCAAACAGAAGCAGCTTTTAAAGCGATTTTCCAACAGGGCAACTATTCAGCAGCAGAGCGTTATTTGCAACAAGCTCTATCCAAAGAGCCTAATGAACCTCTAGCTTATGCCATGAAGGCATCTTTAGCATACGGAAATAAGGATTGGGCTAAACTAGACACCTACAGTCAGAAAACCCTAGAAACCGGACAAAAGCTGATTTCTAGCGACCCATTGCGTGGTAATTTATACACTGCTGTTGGTCATTTTTTAGAGGGAGCGGTAATTCTCACGCGTGAGGGTACAGTCAACGGTGTGCCGCAAGCCTTTGGTCGGTTGCGGCAAGTATATGAATATTTAGACAAAGCCGAAGCAATTTCTGCCAACGATCCAGAATTGAATTTAATCAAAGGTTATATGGATTTACTGTTGGCTGTGAACTTGCCTTTTGCTAGCCCAGATCAGGCAATTGGACGCTTAGAACAAAATGCTGCTCCTCAGTATCTTGTGGATCGGGGTATTGCTCTTGCCTATCGGGATTTAAAAAGGTATTCACAGGCACTAGAGTATGTCAACCGGGCGATAAAAACCACATCTGATAATCCAGAAATTTATTATCTCAAAGCTCAAATCCTCAAAGAACTGGGGAAAAAAGAAAAAAGCCAGCAACTTATCCAGGAAGCGATCGCTAATTTTGATCAAGCATTGACTAAAAAATCTCAACTCCCAGGTGATTTAGTCAAACAAATTGAAGGTGAACGTAAAAATGCTGTTAGCTTAAATAATCTATAGGGCATTGGGCATTGGGCATTGGGCATTGTAGATTATTCTCCCCATTCCCCATTCCC
>NZ_WBKM01000080.1 GCF_015714725.1 Nostoc sp. WHI | reverse complement strand
AAGACCGCGCTGGCTCCCCTTAAAAAGGGGGAAATAGAGTCATTATTAGCCCCACTTTTTAAGGGGGTTGGGGGGATCGAATCTTATCCGAACTGTATTGGGTGTAGCCCCAACCAGGTATAGCACTGAAAATTTGGATCTTAGGCTATAAAAGCGGATTAATTATAGTACATGAATACTAAAATGTATTATAAAGGGTTAATTGCCTACTTTTATAGAACATCTAGAAAATAAGTGCCATGCCGAAACGCCTTTTAGTGGTTGAATCTCCTGGCAAAGTGAAAAAGCTCAGTCAAATTCTCGGTTCAGAGTGGATTGTGCGTGCTAGTTGTGGACACATCCGAGAACTCAGCGATCAGGGAGAAGATTCTCTGGGCTTCACTATGGATGGCAGTAGTGTACGGTGCAATTATGTACCGCGTGACCAACGGGCAAAGGAAACAATTGGACAACTAAAGGCTGCTGTTAAGCAAGTAACTGAAGTTGTCTTAGCAACTGATCCAGACCGTGAAGGTGAGACGATCGCTTGGCATCTTAAAGAAATACTCGGTCTGAGAGATCCGAAACGAGTTGTTTACACAGAAATTACCGCATCTGCTGTTCAAGGAGCGATCGCAAATCCCAGAAAGCTTGATTTTAACTTGGTAGGGGCAGGATTATGTCGAGATTGTCTAGATAAGTTGGTGGGTTATAAGGGAAGTCCCTTAGTTTGGGCATTGAACAACGGCGCTAAGAGTGTCGGCAGAGTTCAGAGTGCTACATTACACCTGATTTGTCAGCGAGAAAAAGAAATTCTGACTTTTGTTCCTCAAGACTACTGGAATGTCTGGGTAGATTATGTTGAAGGGTTTCGGGCTTTCTACCACGGGACAGTAAATGCTCGTTCAGATGCCCCAGAACAAGCAACAGAAACTCACGATGACGCGGCAAGTAGCAGCACAGAAACACCAGAGTCTAAGCGCGTTCTCTCAGAAGCAGAAGCAACACGCTTAGTTGAAGAAGCACGGCGCTATCCTCATCAGGTTATTCTCTTTGAGGGAAAGATTGTTAACCGCCAACCACCTCCACCCTTTATAACCTCAACTCTTCAACAAGCTGCTGGATCAAAGCTGAGATTGGCTCCAGATAAGACGATGATCTTAGCCCAAAAGCTTTATGAGGCAGGATTAATCACCTATATGCGGACAGACTCAGTAATGTTGAGTGCAGAGTTTTGCACCAGTGCACGTCAGTGGTTAGAGCAGCATGATCCGCCGAATGTGCCGCAGCAGCTTGCTCATCATCGCAGTGGTAAAGCGGCTCAAGAAGCTCATGAGGCGATTCGTCCAACAGACGTGTTTCGTCCTTCAACCGAGTTGCGGGGAGAACTTTCTGCTGATGAATTTGACTTGTACGTGATGATTTGGAAACGGGCAATGGCCTCTCAATGTCGCTCTGCCCAACTTCGTAAAACTCAAATCATCACTCAGTCTGGCGCACTCCTGTGGCAAGCCAGAGGACAAGTTGTAGAGTTTTTCGGTTATGCTCGTTACTGGAACAACTTGAGCAAGGATGCAATTCTGCCTTTTTTGCAACAGGGGCAGATGTTGACTCTGAAAAATGCCGAGCATGAGCAGAAACAGACACAACCACCACCCCGCTACAGTGAACCAAAACTTGTACAGTTGATGGAGCGCAAAGGAATAGGCCGTCCAAGTACCTATGCTCCTACCATTTCTACTTTGAAGAAGCGAGATTATGTCCAGCAGACAAAAGGCCACCTGCAACCAACAGCCTTGGGATTAGAAGTGGATGCTTTTTTGCTCAAGGCATTGCCGGATTTGCTAGAGGCGGAATTTACTGCCAAGATGGAGGATGCCTTGGATGCGATCGCTCAAGGAAAACAGCCGTGGCAAAATTACTTGATAAACTGGAACCAGAATTATTTTGTGCCAGCACTGGCGAAGGCTAAAACTGTAGTTATCACTTCATCGCCTACAAATAAAGCTGCTGCTGTTGAGCGCAAATATGAAACTTCTAGAACTCGCTGCCCTGATTGCAATAATTTTCTAGCCAAAATTCCCAGCAGTAAAGTCAAAAAGAAATTCTTCCTCAAATGTGTCAGTGGGTGTGCAGATATTGTCCTGTTTTGGAGTGACCTCAACAAAACTTGGCAGCCACCCCGGACTAAGGCGGCTATTAGTGAAAATCCCCAAAAGCCCCCAGTCAAGATCACATCGTACCCCTGCCCAGTATGCAAACAGCCCTTAGAAGAGTACAGCTATACCAAGGATGGACAGAGCAAAACAATGCTGCGGTGTTCTGCCCAAGAGTCTTGGAAGGATAAAAAACATCAAGATGTGGCTTACTTCAGTACACCCAAAGGCTGGTGGAGTCCCAAGTTGGGCGAAATGAACAAAATTTCGACGCCGAGTTCAGGGGATGTCTGCTAAACAATTTAACAATTTTCTTCTGATGTTTCACAAGCACCAATACTTACCCAACAGCTAGAACCATCTTCCCAATGTTCTTTCTTCCAAATGGGGGCATTGTGTTTGAGGGTATCAATAGCATATTGGCAAGCTTCAAATGCCTCACTCCGATGAGGACAACCCACTGCTACTAAAACGCTGATTTCCCCAACTTGCAAACGTCCGGTGCGATGATAAATCACTACCCGATTCACCTTAGGGGTAGATAAGCGAATATCAGCAGCAATTTGATAAAATACCCGCAATGCCATCGGTTCGTAAGCTTGATACTCTAGAGCAACCACAGGTTTACCATCGGTTTGATTGCGAACCATTCCACTCATCACAACTACAGCACCGTTGGCTGGATCGTTAGACTTGGCATAGATTTCTTCAAGAGACAATGGTGCAAAAGTAATGGCAAAACTATCTTCAGTTCTTGGTTTAACAGCAGAGGCAAGTGTAGTCGTCATAACTTAATTTATTTTATATGTAGGCTTTTTCTATTGTCTCTGAACAAAGTGCTGCTGACCATATTTATAAATAGCCTCGGATATATATCTTTCGCACGATAGTTTTTATATAAAATTAGCCAAATCATTTAAGTTATTTTCCTAGAATACGTTCTATTAATGCATCTGCTTTATCCTTATCAATGCGGTCATAAACTTTTGCCCCTGCCTTCTCAACAACATATCCTTGAATATATTTCACGCCAATTTCTTTAAGGCGATGTAAGCTGATTGGAGTATGCTCATCCAATCCCTCAACTACCACATCCGTTCGGTTTTGTAAAGCTAATTCATGAACAAAGCGGATGATAGTTTCTGTATCATTATGATTATGAAAAAGAACTTCTCGGTCAATTTTGACATGAGGTACATTTAAACCTGCCAGACGAGAAACTGAAGCATAACCAACACCAAAATCATCAATTGCAAATCCTACATCCAGTTGAGCTTTATATTCTTCTAATCTTTTTTTGAAATCTATCCAAGAAAGTTTAACATTACTGCCATCTTCAACTTTTGGTAATTCAGCTTTTTCGGAAATTTCTAAAATGAGTTTATCAGCTGGTATCAGTTTATATTTTTTGTCTTTATCGCTCTCATCATCGATAAACTTATTAATTAATTCACTAACCTTGTCAAAATATACTGGTCGCATCAAAGAATCTGGATAAACGTTGACGGACAGTGGCTTAATCTGATCATATCTAAGTAGTTGTTCTTCCTTTCTAGCCTCAAAATAAGTTGTAATCGCTTTCTCAAGAAAATACTGATCTAATTCAACAGTGAATCTAGTTCCCCACAATTCTGCTGCTTTAAATAGCTCAGAAGGAACTGTCAATTTATAAGGATCTCTAGCCAGAGCCTCCCAGCCTTTAATAGATAAGTAATGTGGATCTAAGCGAACAATAGGCTGAAAATGAATTATCATTTGTTGTAAATGCTCACAGAATAATTCAAATCTTCTGTCATATAGTGATGGGGAAACAAAGCCAAAAGCCTTTTTAAGAGCATCTATAATGGCAGCTTCAACTAGTGTCGGCTGCAACTCAAGTTCTTGACTAGCTTGATAGAAGGTAGATAAAATTAACGCATAGGCATCTTCCAGAAAGCGGTAATCTCTGGGCAAACCACAAATAACCATAAATTCAGCTTGTGGTTTTGATTTCAGTGGTATAAAAACAAAAACTTTTTGTTCCTGATCGGTTTTATAAATACCGTGATGGTATTTATAAAAAATAGATTTCTCTGAAACTGCCGCTAAGATATTTGACTTTAGGATGTTAATATAAAACTCTTGATTAATATCTTGATTAAAATCGCTTTCTGATTTTTTATGCCATGTATTCTTTTTGGGATCATGGCGCAATACCAAAACACAATCTGCTTTAGATAAATGTCTAATTATATCGAGAAGACGATTTTGAATTTCATGTTTTATCGTCAATTTTTTATTATTTAAAGTTTTAATTGGCGCATCATTTGCTAGAGCTACAATTAAATCTCTTATAAAAGATTCATAAGGCTTTAGAAAGTTATGAAGAGGAATAACTCCTTCCTCATACTGATGGTTATCTTCAGTTGGCGGTAAAGTTTTTAATTTTATCTCACCCAAGTTAATAAGTTCCCGCTTTTGGGGTTTTGCAGGTGACTTGGCAATGACAATATTGAACCCCTCATCCTTCAGACCAATGATTTTGGGACTCATAGCATCTGTAATTTGTTCCACATGATTGCAGAGGTACTCATGCAGCTCAAGCACTGAAATCGAACCATCTTTGTTTAAATCTGCTGCTCCAGTTTCAATACCCGTCACTATGTGTTGGGTATAAACGGAGAGAATAGACTCTTTTTGTTCAAAAGAATATTGAGTAGAGGTTGATGAAGTAAGGACTGCCCGCCCTCTCCCGCCTAATTGAGCTTCAATATCAATAACACCATCATCCTTGGCAGTCATGCCTTCGGCAAATGCTGCACTGAAAGAACAGTTAAGTATTACCACCTGTCGTTTACAGAGCGAACTTCCCATAATATCATGCACAAAACGACCAGGAACAGCAGTAGATTTAATCAGATTCCCATTAGGATATTTGTTAGTTGTACTAGTAGCGAAGTAAAGATTGCCACTATCATCTTTGATTCCATGCCCAGAAAAAAATAGCAATACTAAGTCATTTTTAGTACGATTAGAAAACACTTTCTCAATAGCTTGCTGAATTTTTGTCGGGTCGTCTGGGTTGAGCAACGTTTCTACTTGATCAAATCCACCCGTTTCTGGGTCTTGCAATACTCTTTGCATTGCCTCTACGTCTTTAATGGCACTAAGTAGAGTATTTAATCCTTGGTACTCACTGACCCCAATCAGCAATGCTACTTTCGCCATTTTGTAATCCTACGTGTTTTTGAGGAGGAAATTAGGTGTTTTCTATTTAACGAATGCAAACCTCTCTCCACTCAGTAATAACAGACACAACAGTTACAAGCAAGCAAATTTGGAAATTTTGAGAGATTTTGCCTTGAAGCTCAGTCACCAACCAATCTAGGGAAAACATAAAAGATCGTGTATTTCGCCATAATCAAATAGCACTAAATTTAGGATTTAGATTAACATAGCAAAGAAAAGAAATTTATCCAGAATAGCTTGCTTCTGAGACTCTTTAGCAGTATTATATGTTGCCAAGTAGGCTAAAAAATCGTAAAAATCGTAAAAATAGAACGGTAGAACAAGAAACAACCGTGTAACACCACCTAAAGATTTTTATGCGATCGCAGCATTTCTACAGCTTTAAAATACTCCCCAAATAATTAAGAGAGCATTAGTTTATTATCAAATAAATGGTTAATTGTGTAAAGGTTATTTATTTGCTAATGAATTGGCAGGATACTTTGTTCGTCGTAGGCTTTTTCAATTAAACAGTCTACATTCTGCGAATTTCCTTTCAAGTTCAAAACTGTTTGCAAATATACTAAACTCCAAGTTAAAGCTACTTGTTACTAGATTTCTTTTACGCCAACCGCAGATAAGGACACTTTTGTAAAAACCCAGATGCTTTATTGTGGGCATCTATATTATGAGTATGTGCTGGCGTAGGTCGAATAATGCCACCAAACAGATCATCTAACCCGTAGGGTGTGAAAAATTGCCATTGGCCTTGTGCATCTAGTCGAACTCCCACAGCAGTAGCAGTATGCAGCCAATCTGTGATGCCATCCTCTGTACTAGTGTAGGGTCTGTGACCAAGACGCCAACGAGCAAAACTAGCTTGATTTTTTACATCAAACTGCTCATGAGGAAATTGTTCTGTGAGAGTTACCTTTGCTGCTAATTCTTGGGAACGATTACCCTCTATATCAAAGAATGCAATATCAAAATCTTTAATACCCAATCCACAGTCATTGCCAAAAATTGAATGCCAAACGGTGTTTCTGACTGCACCCCCGGCTAACCACCAGTTAGGTAGATTTAGTTGAGCGATCGCTCTTAATACTGTATCAATAGGTGTATCAGCTAAAATCATCTGTAGGCGAGTGTTACTATCCATATCAAATTTATGAGATTGTCAAGTAGAATGTGAAAATATTATCATTTACATTTCATTAAGTTTACGGTGTTGATAGTCCTGTTGTAACACTTGCTAGATCAATGTTTGCTAGGAGAACTTCTATAGTCATAGTATAAAGAAAACAGGGTTTTACGAAAGGTTAAATTGTGAATTTAGAATTTAGAATTTTTATATCAATATTTTTCCGTTAAATCTTACTGGACATATTCAATTATGTAATTTAAGTAAAATTGGATAATCAACAGAATTTCGGTTCATTCTCGAAAGTTTTAACAGTTATTTGCATACAAGGTTGATGAAAAACGACACACCAAAAGAATTAAACCCAGATCAAGAGATTGGCCGCTTGATTGATGAGGTAATGTCCTCATCTCTGACTGATGAACAGTATCGCAAAAAGATGCAGCGACGGAAAGAAGTACAGGATCAGCGAATAGCACAAGCTGTACCCGAAAAAGGATTAATTATTGTAAATACTGGTAACGGTAAGGGTAAAACTACTGCGGCTTTGGGGATGGTGTTACGATCGCTCGGTCACGGGTATAAAGTAGCGATCGTCCAATTCATCAAAGGTAGCTGGGAACCTTCAGAAAAAAGGGTTTTCAGTTATTGGGAAGACCAGTTAGAATTTCATGCAATGGGCGAAGGCTTTACCTGGGAAACTCAAGATCGCGATCGCGATCTCGACAAAGCTAACGCCGCTTGGGAAAAATCATTAGAATACATCCGCAATCCAGATTTCCATCTGGTGCTGTTAGATGAAATCAATATTGCTCTCAAAATGGCTTACTTACGAGTAGAGGACGTTTTAACAGGTTTGGCAGAAAAACCTGCTAACAAACACGTTATTCTCACAGGTAGAGGCGCACCGGCTGCTTTAATTGAGCGTGCTGACTTAGTAACCGAAATGACCCTAGTTAAGCACCCTTTCCGCGATCAAGGCGTTAAGGCGCAACCAGGAATTGAGTATTAACTTAAAGATTACTTGCACATTTGTAATATGCGGCGATCGCTAGCAGTGATAGAATTTAACCGATGAAAGTCTTGCAGCGCCACCGAGTAAGCATAATTGCTTAACTCATCTTCACTAACATTAGGTAGTCTACTGCTTGTAGCTACCTGATTCGACTGATTAGACCTGGCTTGATTTGACGAACCGCTAACCGTCATCGCCAACTCTCCTGACTGGTCGAGTGTACCTTGAAAACAATTAAACTCCGATTGAGGCATATACAAAGCACCAGTTGCCTTGCTTTGCTGCTTCTCAAATATGATGTAAGTTTGACCAATCTGGTTTGCTTTTGGGAATTGACCATAGAGGTAAATCCCATCTTTGGCGGGAAAACTCGCTTTTGGTAAAACTCCTAAGCCTTTTGTCGCTCCCTGAGAACTTGGAACCAGCGCTGTGATTGTAGGTAATGTTTTTCCGCTCTGCATAAAAATCTCCCGCTCTTCAGAAGCTGCTTTCAGTTGACTTCTCTCCTCTCGAACTCTTCTTAGCTGCGACAAAAGAGAGTTTTCGGAAGTTTTCTGAATCTGAGCCGATGATAATGGAGAATCTGTAACCGATACAACTTGAGTTTGCTTGCCTATAAAGCCCAAACCGAGAAGTAAGCTTAAGCCCGCCAGGGAAATTCCCCACTGGCGGGGAGATAAGAACTGATGAAAGTTGTTAAGCACCCTACTTCTCCTGTTAAAAAACGAACTAATTTCTTGATAACTTACTTAAATTCTCACCAAGTCTTAATTGTGAAAGACTTTATTTACAACTTATATTACTATTGTCCAAAAAAGAAAACTGTGAAAAACTAAAGTTTTTATTTAATTTAGCTCAGAAACCTTAGATTAACATCACTTAGAGTCTTTATTCTTCATCCAATAGATTCATCCCATTGGGTGAGGTTAATCAGAAATTAAACTATGTATTTATGGTATGGTTCTCTTGATACGCTGTTTGGCAGAAAAACAGCCATCTTAAGCTGATTACTGAGTTTTAATAGTAACTTTTTTTACTCCATTCTGAGCAATAGCCCTACAGTCAAAGCAATTCTGATACTTGCAGCTAGTCCCGTAGATCAAGCAATACTGTGCCTCGAAGTGGAAGTGCGTGAAATTGAGGAAGGGTTGCGACGGTCTAAGAGGATGTTTGAAAAGTCCTATTGTAGGTATCAAAACGTTATAGATCCCCCTAAATCCCCCTTAAAAAGGGGGACTTTGATTCCGGTTCCCCCTTTTTTAAGGGGGGTTAGGGGGGATCTATAAGTGCCTAAAATCACAGCCAAATACTTTTCAAACATCCTCTAAATATCGTGACCAAATTAAGTTGCAATCTTGATGGGTTCCGGGGGTTTTGATAAAATCATCCCTCTGCCCAGAAAAGAGCGGTTTGGATTTCCATCTGTGAAGAAATGGGTGATAATTAACTGTGGTGCAGGTTAATTATATTTACCCTATTCTATGACTGAAGATTTACTCAAGTCGTTTCAAGAAGCTTATCGCAATTTGGAACTGTTACCCTTAATTGAAGAGAATGATTTACGACGGTTTCGGGTAGAGTATGGCGAAGATACTATTGATGAATTGATCCAGTTGGTTGAAGATAGTCCCAATTCAGATAGTAAGGTTGTTTTCACGGGACATCGGGGATGTGGTAAGTCTACTTTGTTGGCGGAATTTAGCCGGAGAATAGAAGATAAATATTTTGTGGTTTTATTTTCTATTGCTAACACTATAGAAACGTCTGATGTAAATCATATTAATGTCCTGTTTTCTATTGCTGTTAATTTAATGTTGGAAGCGGAAGCACGTCAAATTGATATTCCTACTTCTACTAAAAATGCGATTGATAAATGGTTTGCTACCCGCGTCCGCACTGAAGAAACCAATATTGAAAGGCAAGCTTCTAAAGATTTTAATATATTGAAATTATTTAGTTTAAAGTTAAAAGTTGACTCGAAAATTCGTGATGAACTCAAACAAGAATTTGAGCGCAAAATTTCTGATTTAGTTGCTCAATTAAATATTATCGCCGCAGAAATTCAAGTGGCTACGAAAAAACAAATATTAGTAATTATTGATGATGTAGATAAACTTGATTTAGCAGTAGTCAATCATCTGTTTAAAGATAATATCAAAGCTCTTTGTTTACCTGGATTTAGGATTATTTATACTATCCCCATTGCGGCTTTGCGGGAAACAGCACTCAAACCAACTATTGAAAATGAAACTAATGACCAAATTGTGGTGATGCCTGTTTTAAAGTTATTTAAAAAAGGGGAGAGTCATTTAGCAAATGCTACACCATTTCCAAAAACTTTGAATATCCTTTGTGAAATATTGAATAAACGAATCTCAACTAATTTACTGGAATCATCAACAGCAGAAAAAATAGTTTTAAATAGTGGTGGTGTGTTGCGGGAGTTAATTCGCATTTCTAATGAATGTTGTCGGATTTGTCTACGGTTAATTCGCCGTAAACCCGAAGATAAAGTAATAATTAATGATGAAATTCTAGAACAAGCAATTAATAATATCCGCAATGATTTTGCTATGCCTTTAGGTAGTGTAGATTATCGAATCTTGCAAACAACTTATCAAAATTTAAAGCCAGAAGACCCGAAACAACAAGAATTTCTCGATTTATTACACGGGCTTTATGTGCTTGAATATCGCAACCGTCAAAATTGGTATGATGTTCATCCTATTGTTGTCGAATTGTTGCGTGAGGAGGGGTTAATTGATGACAGCGAATAATCAGAATAAAAATATTAACTCTGATAAAAAAAATCAAGATGCTTTTGATGATTTGATTGTCTCCATTGAAGCGGGAGAAGGTAAATTTAATTTACTGATTGGTGTTTGTGATAATGCTGATTTTCGGAATCAAATAATTGACCGCTATGAAACAGAATTAAAACCTCATTTTTGTACTTATACTGTTGCATTAGACGAACAAGAACCTAATTTAAAAGCCGCTATTCAAGAACTCTTAGAAAAGGAAGAATGTCTACAACAGTATCAACCAGTAGTGATAACTGTCACGGGTGCAGAAAAGTTGCTTTTTCTCAGGCTGGGGGAAGAACAATCAGCACAAGAAAAGTTCTTTGGTTATTTGCAGTGGACAAGGGAAGCTTTGGGGAAATTTCCCTTTGCGATTGTCCTGTGGGTGACGCATCAATTGATGATTAGTTTAATGAAAAAAGCGCCGGATTTTTGGAGTTGGCGTAATGGAGTATTTCGGTTTGTTTCCCATGCTAAAAATGTGATTTCTGCGAGAGAAGTTGAGGCGATACATTTTGCGTTAACAAGTACGGAATTAGAAAACTTTAATAGTGAGAATGAATATTTTTTACCCATTGAAGATTTACAAAGATTAATTCAGCAAATAGAACAGCAAAGCGAAATTAAAGACGCGAAATTAGCAAGTTTGTATATTACATTGTCGAACATTTACAAACAGAGATTAGATAGAGGTGAAGCCCAGGACTATCAACAAGAATTAGATTTAGCAATTAAGTATATTTATAAAGCGCTGGAATTGCAAAAAGAATTAGGGTTAGAGGAAGATGTCGCCACTAGCCTCAACAACCTAGCGTTCCTCTACGACTCCCAAGGCAGATACAGCGAAGCCGAACCCCTTTTAATCCAAGCATTGGCACTCTGGCGCAAGCTGCTGGGAGAAGAACATCCAGATGTCGCCACTAGCCTCAACAACCTAGCGTCACTCTACCGTTCCCAAGGCAGATACAGCGAAGCCGAACCCCTTTACATCCAAGCTTTGGCACTCACACGTCAACTGCTGGGTGAAGAACATCCAGATGTTGCCTCTAGCCTCAACAACCTAGCCTTACTCTACTACTCCCAAGGCAGATACAGCGAAGCCGAACCCCTTTACATCCAAGCTTTGGCACTCACGCGTCAACTGCTGGGTGAAGAACATCCAGATGTTGCCTCTAGCCTCAACAACCTAGCCTTACTCTACTACTCCCAAGGCAGATACAGCGAAGCCGAACCCCTTTACATCCAAGCTTTGGCACTCA
>NZ_WBKM01000067.1 GCF_015714725.1 Nostoc sp. WHI | reverse complement strand
GCCCCCTGCCCCCTGCCCCATTACCAAATCTGCCAACACCTGCATTTGTCCCCAACTCATCTCAGTTTCCGGGTCAAAAGGTTCGTAGGGAGAAGCCTCGGAAGTGGGATAAAAATGTACTGTCTGCCATCCCATTGCCTCCAGTTGTGCGTAAACCCGTCCAGCTTCCTCCAAAGTGGCACACACCACGAACAAATTCTTGCCCTGAGCCTGAGCTAATGCCGAAGCTACCAAACCCTTGGGCAGGCGGGAAATGCCATTTAACCGCAATTCTTGTTGTCGGTTTAGCTTAGAAATAAATTCGGTGGTGAGTGGCGATCGCCCTAAGGCACGCACAATAGAAGAAAATGACATAAGTACTACTAGCGGTGGGAGTCTTTGGGAGTCAGGAAATCTTGAGGCAGCTTATGTCAACCATTTTAAAAGTGTTGACAGCTTTCTTGCTCCTTTGGTAAAAGAATAATGTACAGCGATTAATCAGCTTAAGAACTATAATTATTACCTTGGGTACAGTCAAAGCATTTATAGAAGCACCTTTAATACTAGATACTAAGGATGGAGCTACGTTCGCTCTTATAAGCGGCAATTTTAAACATGTCCTCCATCACTTTTGAAATTTTAATCATTTTGGTGCTAATCGTTGTCAATGGCGTGTTTTCTATGTCTGAGATGGCAATTGTCTCAGCCCGGAAAGTCAGGCTACAGCAGCTTGCTAATCAAGGGGATGCTAAGGCAAAGGTAGCATTGAAACTAGCGGAGTCTCCGAATCATTTCCTGTCAACCGTTCAAGTCGGTATTTCTCTGATCGGTATCCTGACTGGTGCCTTTGGCGGAGCAACTATTGCCGAAAAACTGGCGATTTCTGTGGGGCGTGTACCCTTATTAGCGCCTTATAGTGAACCGATATCCTTCGGAATAGTGGTTTTGATCATTACCTATTTGTCACTCATTGTTGGCGAATTGGTACCGAAGCGTCTGGCATTAAACAACCCAGAGAAGATTGCATCGATTGTAGCTATTCCAATGCGAGCCTTGGCAGCGATCGCTGCTCCTGTAGTCTATCTCCTAAGTGCTTCTACAGATTTGATCCTGCGATTACTGGGAATTACAGCTTCTACCGAGCCGCAAGTCACCCAAGAAGAAATTAAAATTTTAATCGAACAAGGCACTGAGGCGGGAACCTTTGAGGAAGCTGAACAGGATATGGTGGAGCGAGTTTTTCGTTTAGGCGATCGGCCTGTCAGCTACTTAATGACACCCCGTCCCGATATAGTCTGGCTAGACTTAGATGACTCTGCCGAAGAAAATCGCCAAAAGATGGTTGAGAGTGCCTACTCCCGGTATCCAATTTGTCAGAGCGGACTTGACAATGTGCTGGGTGTGATCCCTGTCACCGACTTATTAGCCAGAAGTTTCCGAGGGGAACAATTAGACTTAACAGTAGGATTACGACAGCCTGTATTTGTGCCTGAAAGTACCCGTGGCTTGAAAGTTTTGGAATTGTTTAAACAAACCATTACTCACATGGCGCTGGTAGTTGATGAATACGGCGTGATTCAAGGATTAGTCACTCTCAACGATATCATGAGCGAAATCGTGGGTGATGTTCCTTCTACAGATGGGCAGGATCAACCACAAGCTGTGCAACGCGAGGATGGTTCTTGGCTTTTGGATGGAATGTTGCCTGTTGAAGAGTTTTTAGAACTTTTTGGTATGGAAGAGTGGGAATCCGAAGAACGCGGCAGTTATCAAACTTTAGGCGGTTTTGTCATCACCCATTTAGGTCGTATTCCTGCCGCAGCAGATCATTTTGAATGGCAAAGTATGCGAATTGAAGTGATGGATATGGATGGTAACCGCGTTGATAAAGTCCTAGTTGTGCCGAAGGAAAATAAATCAGCAGATACCACAAAATCTGACTAGCGATCGTTGGGCATTGGGCATTGATAATTATTGTTTCTTATTTTCTGTGTACTGTGCCCAATTTCACATGGTGGGTTAGGCTAAAGCCCTAACGTACCTACCAGCTTGTCAGTTGGGCATATTATCTTGCCCGCCCTAATTAACATCATGTCCGGTAAATTACTTGTGATATGTCATTGCGAACGAAGTGAAGCAATCGCAAGGGCTTGGAGATTGCTTCACTTCGTTCGCAATGACAAGTAATCAAGCGGACATGACATAACATCAAAAAATTGAATTATGGATGACTATCTTAAAGAAAGAATCAAGGAAAATCTTAAAATTTAAATTATGGAACTGAAAATACATTTGAGCAATTAAAAGCACTTTTTGTTCAGTTAGGACAAGAAAACTTTGCCTCCGAATTTAATGATATTTTTTACCAAAATTAATTTAAATATCAAGAATAGTTAGCAGTACCACAATATCGTGCAAGCTTGCATCAACGCCGGGCAAAGAGAAAAAGCCTTTGAATACTCCGAGCGATCGCGTTTCAAACGCCTCCTTTTATTTGCCACGGTTTAAGGTGATCAAATAATAGTATTGGGGTAATTATATCATGTTCGACTTAATGCTTATGTCATTGCGAGGGTCGCGCAGCAATCTCAAACCTTTGCGATTGCTTCATTCCACTTCTCTACGAGACGCAAGCGCGAACGTTGCATTCGCAATGACATATCGTAAGTGATTTACAGAACATGATATTACTCGCTCTGCTCATCAACCTGATTTTGATTTGGGAAAAATTTAGGATTCAAAGTTTGATGTAAACTGTAGGGACAGATTTCTGGAAAAACATTTTCATCTAACTCAGTTTCTCGAATCGCTAAAGCCAAGCCTAGTTCATAAACAGTGAAGAAAACTTCATTGAGATAGGGTTTCAAACTAGGGCTATCTTGCAGAAGCAGCTTAATTTGAACACGTTGCTCTCGAATTGTACCTAACCAGCTATTGCTACATTTTTCCGGTTGAAACTGCCATTTTAGTAAATGTCCTAACAATATTCCTAGCCGATTCCTCAATTCTTGCCGTTCTCTTCTGCCCAAAGTTTCAATTTCTTCAATCAGGTTAACGGTATCTAATTGATCCCACTGTTGAGTTTTAAGCAAGCTAACCTGCTGTTGAGTCCAAGTATAGAAATCTGCTTCATACAGTTGAGATGTGTACATCTTTTCAACAGTCATAAGATTTTATTTAGCAAAACCCAATAATGACTATGAATAATCAATGGTAGAGCGATGCCTACGGTGGTCACTGAGCCTTGCCGTTGGCATAGCCTCTCGTAGAGAAGTGCGGCAAGCTAGGCACCACACAACCTAAAATCTAATAACTAACGACTAATTAGCTACCTCAGCCACCTCAATAACGCGCCCTTCATAGTCCTTGACCAAAAAATTCAGGGGCTTGTGGTTACGAATTTTTAATTTCAAACCGCGCGTTTCGACTCGCATTAAAATCATTTCTAGACAGTCATGGTCAAAACAAACGTGGCGTTGCTGATTTTTGCTACCTAAACTCGCGCCAGTAATAATGTGTAGCTGGGTGTTTTTCTTCAATTGATACCACAGCCCATCGTTAGCATTATTCATCATTTTGCTAGACAAGCTCGGCCCTGTAGACATATACAGTGGATCAATCCCAGTTGCGCCGATAGTTTGCTCATAGTTGTAGTAGTAGTGCAATGGCACCTCTGCTGCTGGCAAATCTAGCAGCCCTTCATACAACTGTCGGGCAATCTCCAAATCTGACACCATTACAGTGTGTACTTTTGGGGCACTGGTGAGGAACATCCACATGGCACCAGCGTAAGCTGCCAGCAGCATCACCATAATGCCTTGAGTCGATAATAGGCTATCCAAAGGCAGGGAAGGCAGAAACGAGCCTAAAGTAAAGGGACTGACTAGGAACGGTATCACACTAACTGCTATAACCATGAAAAAATAAGGATTCTATAGGTAAGTCGATTTTATGATTGTCGATTAAGACTAAAATTAAGTCCTTGTTTCTAGTTTATCAATACTTAAGTAGTCTGAACCTCAGCTACAAACTGAACAACACCAAGATATTATGCGATTAACTACAGGACTGCAATTCACAAAATTATTTTAACAACTATCAATCGAAAGGCTTATGCAAATTCCTCATTTTCCTGAAGCTAATCATCCGCTAGTGAAGTCGCTGTTTCATCACAGTGACGATGAACTACTGACTTTGTTTCAACGCTATCCAGATGCAGGGAAGTACTTCACGGTGATTTTTTGCCGCTATAGTCCCATAGTATATACCTTAATTCGACATTCGGCGCGATCGCCTGTGCAGGCAGATTATCTGTTTGCCCTCACCTGGCGGCATATCTACTACGAACTCGGTGGACTAAATTTAACTCCTCCTCAACCAGGCGATGAACCTTTAACCATGCAAAATTGGTTAATTAATATGACAGCTTTCTGTATTAACGAAATTCAATTACCACCCACAGAAGCAATTCATTATTCTCTCCAAGCCACTTCACCGCCACTATGGTGCTATGTAGAACAGGCATTAGACCAACTACCACCAATTTTACGATTGATCGTGTTAATGGCTCAAACTTTCCACTGGAGCGAAACTAGAATCGCTGCCTATCTGCAAGCCGAAGGAGAAGCGATCGCTCCAAACGTTGTAGCCAATTTTCTCCAAGAAGGCTATCGTATGCTAGAGGACAAATTACCTACAGATATTCGTGCCATTTACTTTGAAGAAGATTTAGAGCAATCTTAACTTAAGTATAAACCCGTATGGCATATGTCTTCAATTTAAAAATCTTCTTAGACCTTCTACTTAAACCCGCAACTTTACGGGTAAGTTTTATGAAACAACGGCTTGTATTCCCAATGCAAAAGATAGACTTAGTTTATGTAGCTAGGCTAGTGCATTGCTCATGTGACCAAAGTTGTAGTAGCTGGCGGGCGATTTATCATCGCCAGGTATTTTTGCACTGCTTTTTACTGTTTACTTTTTTCCTAAGTCCTATAGCTGCGGGTACAGTTGATATTACACAGCAACTCCACCGCCCTTTAAATAGTTCTGTTGGGCGGCAATCAAGAAATGAAGCAGACAGCTTGATTCGTATCGGTGAACAACAATACACTTCAGGATATGCCGATAAAACAATTACGTCTTGCTTACGCGCACTGGAAATATATCACTCAATTGGTGACATTAAAGCCCAAGGTCTGACTTATAATTTGCTTGCAAAGGCTTATATCCAGCTAGGTAGTTTAAAAGAGGCAGAAGACGCTTTACGACGAGG
The DNA here is from genome assembly GCF_015714725.1 of Nostoc sp. WHI. Taxonomy (GTDB): domain Bacteria; phylum Cyanobacteriota; class Cyanobacteriia; order Cyanobacteriales; family Nostocaceae; genus Nostoc. The sequence continues at coordinate 27,847 of NZ_WBKM01000067.1, read as the reverse complement.
ATTAGCGATCGCTCGTGATACCAAAGACTTCCAATCTCAGATTTTTGTGCTGAATAGTATCGGTACATTTCTTCTACAACAAGGAGAACCTGCTGCTGGTAAAACAGTTGAAGATGCACTCACAATTGCTCACAATGTCAAAAATATTGAAGGTGAAGGATTGTCTTTGAGTAATTTAGGTTTAGTAGCTGCCAGATTAGGAGATTATAACAGAGCAGTTAAATTGTATGAGAATGCTTTAATTTTCCGCCGTCAGATTGGTGATGCCATCGGTGAAGCAAATACCCTAAATAATTTAGGTGATGCTTATCTAGCATCTAGAAATTATCAGGATACCATTGGCACTTACGGGGCAGCAATGGTGATAGCTAAAACTAACCGCGATCGCACTAACGAATTACGGGCAATTGACGGTTTAGTTAAAGCTCACAGTGCTGTAGGACGCTATGAACGTGCTTTTGACTTACTAGAGCAGCGTTTAAAACTAGCTAAAGAATTACAAAATTTGCGAGAAGAATTAAAATCTTTTGAGTCTTACGCTCAGTTGTACGAGCAGCAAGGTAATTACATAACTGCTCGCAATTTTTACGAAAGGGCGATTATACTAGCGCGGACATTGGAAGACAGAAAGCAGGAAGTGTTACTGCTGGATCGGCTAACCAAAATGCTTCGCCGAAAGAACACACCGTAGAGGTTCACAGCTTTACGCCTCTATTCTTGAAGTGTTGATATTTCACTCTTTTTCATATTCCCAATTCCTCAAGTATTTTCCAACGATTCCCCTTTCAAACAAATAACGTTCCAGTGCATCCGTCACCAACTTATTGAGATTCACTCCCCGTTGTTGGGCATATAAAGCCGCCTGACGATGAAGTTGGCTACCTACGCGCACATTAAAACTCCCCTTAAACGGCTTCTCTGGCTCAATACCTTTTTCCTCACAGAGAGCCAAATAATCATCAATTGCTTCCTCAAAACTAGCCCTCAGACTAGCCACATCTTCCCCCTCAAAACTGATTAGACTGCGGATATGTTCAATCTGTCCATAGAAGATTTTATCTTCATCGCTATAGTGAATAGACCCGAAATAATCCTTGTACTGCATCATGTCATTCATAGCAACTCCTCCTCTTGGAGAATCTCGATAATCTGTTCAATCTGATATCGTTTGAGAATATTTTGAGGATGGGGTTTGTGTAACGTCATAATCACCCCCGCATCATTGAGAAAACGCCGCCGAGAACCTCCCGTTTTACCTGTGCTGACCTCCTCAAACCCAAACCCAGAAAGCAAGCTGACCAACTCCTCCCAGGTGAAATCCTTGGGACGACTAAGAAACCGCTTAATTAATTTCTCTCTGCGGGTCATGAAAACTCCAGACCGATTGCTTCCATTATGTGACTTCAGGGACTTTTTGCAACTAAATTTAGTTACATTATTGCATTAAACCGACTACCTATTTCAAATCCCCAACTCCTCAAAGTTTTTAGCGATCGCACTTGCTAACTCCACCGCTTCCTGGTTTAAATCTTTTAACTCAATGTGGATGTCCCGCAACGTCTCCTCAAAATCAAAATATAAAATAATCGTTAAAGCTAAACGTTTATATCTGCTACGGGAAACAATTATTGAATTCAGAATTTAAGATTCAAAAGTTATTGGTAAAGTGACAGTAAACGTAGTGCCAATGCCTTGGGTACTTTCAACTTGAATATGGCCCTGATGATGTTCGACAATAGCTTGAGCGATCGCTAATCCTAATCCTGAACCAGTAGCGCTTGCTGTAGCTGTATTCCCAGTTGTATGAGTACGTGCCGGATCTACCCGATAAAAGCGGTCAAACAAGCGTGGTAGTGCCTCTGCTGGAATTCCAACTCCGGTATCACTCACTTTAACTTGCAATTGGGCACTGGTGTAACGTAGTCCAGAAACGCGATTTATTCCCTCAATCCGCGCCAATTCCACTTTCACCCGTCCACCTGCTGAACTGTAATGCAAGGCGTTAGCAATCAAATTTGTGAACAGCCGCACCAGTTGATCCCAATTGCCCACGAGTGTAAACCAATTTTCCAGTAATTCGGGGCTAGTTTCGGAGGCGGGAGGGTCAACTAAGTTTAGAGAAAGGGCGATTTCTTTTTCAGGAACTAACAATTGCTGTTCTTCAACTACTTCCATCAGCAAAGCGTCCAATGGACAAGGTGAAAAGGCATCTTTGCTAATACCACTATCCTGCCGTGCTAGGAAGAGTAAGTCATTGACTAACTTACCCAAACGCTGGGTTAACCGTTCCACCATTTTTAACTGTTGCCGATAGTGCAAAGAAGTAGTGGTTTCTGCCTCTGCCAAATCCAAGTCAGCAAGGGCAACTTGCACATTGGTTTGAATCAAAGTAATGGGACTTCTAAGTTCATGGGAAGCATCAGCAGTAAATTGTTTGAGGCGTTGGTAAGACTCACCTACAGGTTCCATCGCTTTACCCGAAAGAAACCAGCCACTTGCTCCCACAGAAAGCACCATTAAGCCAATACCTAGCGCCAAATCAAAAATTAACTGGCGACTGGGTTTGGTGACTTCAAACCAGGGATGACTGACACGCAGATATCCCAATACCTGGCGTCCCACTTCCACCCGTTCTGTAACTTGTCGCAACAACAGCGCTGAGTGAGGAGTGAGGAGTGAGGAATTTTCACTCTCTCCCTTGACTACGCGCACAGTCTCACCAGTGCGGTTGGTACGAATGGGTATATTTAGAGGTTCGGATAGAGTTGACCAGAGTAATTCACCATTCGGACTAAACCATTCTAAGTCGATGTGGTCATCTTCTACGGTGTCGGCATTATCTCGAAAACTGGCTTCTAGATTAATACGAAATTTATCTGTATCAGCATTAATTGGCTCAAATATGAGCGTAGACGCACAGCGACTTGTTGTTAGACATCGCTCTACTATTTCCACTACATGATTAAGGGTATCGTCAATCCGCTCTATTAATGTACTACGGACGTATAAATAAACGCCACTAGCAAACATTAGTAGTAATACGGCAGTGACGGCAGTGTACCAAATTGCAAGACGGCGGCGAGTAGCCTGAAACATATTTTTTCACCCACTTTTTTGACTGAATATCCCCACATTAAGTATTTATACGGCTAAAAAGCAGCTTACTTTTTCAGTTTTGGTGATTTTGCTGAGGTTGAATTGTTGCTCAAGAATTACACTCTTGTTGCAGTAAATTTGCTTAATCATATTTTATTCTTTACAGTCATGATAAAAAAATCGGTTTTCTTTGATTATTCATATCAAGATTTATCAAAAAGACTGTTGAATCCGTTCCAATTAATCAGTAAAAACCCCTAGTCTTTAACAGAGAATTATAAATTATCTCTGATGCTTATAAACAACTAAAACAGATAGCTAAATAGTAGCAAATTTTAAATACATTAAATTTCTTGTCAATTTTCTTGTTTGATTACCAACAAAAATAGTTGTTTAGATTGTGAATTGTGAAAAAATATAAGACTTCAACCCAAGCAATTATCAACATCCCATTAATTAGAATCGGAAAAAATGTGAAATTTCTATTAATATGCTTGCTATCTTCAACAATTTTACTCAAATTAATATTAGTTGAATTATCTGCGATCGCCTTAGATTTTGGCAGTAAAAACAGGATTGATTTAATTGTAGAGAATAATGCGATCGCTAGCGATGAAAGTTATATCAAATCGGATAACATAGATAACTCCCAAAGCCAAGGACTATTAAAACAAACTTTAAAAGGTGCTAACTCTAACTTACAGAAAACTAAACAGTTACGCAGATTCACTATAGCTGACGTTATCCCAATTGAAGAATATAAAGTAGAACCCCCAAAGCCACCTGAGGAAGATGAAGAAAAACCTCAACCGGATACAACCAAACCATCAATTCCAAACGAACAAAAACCCTACACACCAACGCAACAAATACTAATACAAAAACTACGTCAATCTAAAAAGCAACAGCCACCAAACCAGAAGAAAATAATTATTGATGCTCTGACATTTAGTGCCAATAGGTATCCGTGGATTGTTAACCCTACAGATAACCTTACTTTTAAACCTCAATTATTTAAACCCAACGAGGACGAAAATTATATAGATACAGATTTAAATATCAGATTTTCTGGAGACAATCAGTTTATTGATAAATTTACCTATGCTAAATTTCCCGAAGCTGACCAGTTTTACTGGGTTCTCGATAACAATAGATTAGTAATTGAGACTAAAGGTATACAAGCAGGTATTCTTGCCCAAGGTAGAGCTTCTGAAATTTACACTACCCAAAACATGACATCAACCCAAGCATTTTGGGGATTACAATATGTTACTAGTTTACCTGTGAATTTTCAGGAGTTAATCGGCGAAGCTGAAATTAATAATTTTTCTATAGTTTCTATAGCAGGAGAGCTAGTTAATCCTGAAGGAGTACCTGCTGGTAGAGTGATAATTAATAGCGGAATTAATCCTGAAGATCCTAATGTCACAATTCTGGCAAATCCTACCCCAATTCTTGGTAGTGGTTCCACTTTGAGCAGTGATGGTGGCGGAGCTTTATTTGATTTATTAGATGCTACTAATACCCCTAAAATTATACAAGCCTTCCCAACTACGAATTTAAAGCCTTTACTAGATGGAGGAAATGTTAAACTCCAACTAGGCGAAATTATTCCTAATTCTGTTCTAGAAGCTACTGGTATTTCCTGGAGCGATATCTTAACAGGCGAAGGCTTTGGTTTTACTGCTCCTGTTTCTTCATTACCAGGTATTAAGATTGCCCAGCGAAACAGATTTGATAATTTTGATTTGTTGAATATAGTAGTCAATCCTTTCTTGACACCACTTGAGCGAGACTTACATTATTTAAATTCTTTATTTTGGGTATCTTTCGGCGAAAGAGACCCCGTATTTGAAGTTTTATCCCAGACACAAAAAACTTCTAATTGGCACAGATTATATGTTAACTATCCTCATAACCGCACCATTATTCAATACGATCCAGAAAAAATTAGTGCTAGTTATTCTAATATTTTTGCTAGTCCAGGATTTTCGATTACAGCTAATTTTAATGAATTTAGTATTGATGGTATACAAACAGCTAATTCTACTTTAGGACTAGCATTAGGTGGAATTTTTGAATTCATTAAAATAGACAATATTGATGAAAGTTTAGCAGAAGCGCGACAAAGCTTTAAAAACGGAGAAGGTTTTGTTGAATTAAACACAAAGTCTGCACCAAATCAAAGAAGACAAATTAATAACAGACTTAATCGTACTTTAGCCTATTCTAATGCAGCCAGTAACCTAGAACAAGTATCTGGAAGTGTGACACTTCAGAGTAAAATCACTCCCAATAACTCTAGCGTTTTGGAACTGAGAACAGGAAATCACAAACGCGCAGTCCAATTTTTACAAAGAGATATTGAACTTTTAGATCCAGGTGATACATTCTTTTCAACCCTCAGACTTTCTAATGAAAAATTTGGCCCTTTGACTTTCATAGGAAATCAAATTCCTTTGAATAATACTGGAATTAATCCAATTAATGAATCTAGCGCCTCTGAAGTTATTTTGACCAACTCCCAAGGTAGACAATTTGTACAACGATTTAATTCGGAAGATAACACTATAGTACCAATTCCAGTCCGAACATTTGATTTAGCATTCGATTATTTTGAACTTACCAGAGTCGATCTTATAGGTGTGAGTTTTAAAAACTTTAATGGTTATCTATCTTTACCCTCAGTCGAATTATTAGCTGCGGGTTCTGCTGGTGATTTAAACTATAGCGGTAGCTTGGGAACTTGGTTTCATATAAATGCTAACTCAGCGCCTGGAGTTTCTAATAATAATTTAGGGTTAGCAGAACCATCTGTGGGCATATATGCTGATGTTCTGGTTAACTATATTAAAACTGATGTACAGTTAAACTCAAATAAAAAACCTGTAGCCATCAATACTCATGTACCATCCTTAAAAATTGATTGGAATAGTGCATCAAATAGTAATAATCCTTTTTCCACAGTCTTAAGCTATTACTTTAATCATCAAGAAAGAAATCTAAGTTTCTCTTTAGCGCCTGCTGTAGCTTTTATTCAAGATAATAGCAATGGTGATTTACTAGGACTATTTAATGGGGAACTTAGTACTAGTACTGGTTTTAATATTAATACAAACCTAGAGTTAGGGAAAAGTCTTTTCTATGAATTACAGGGTTTACAACGACTTGGTACAAATTTATCTGCTGGTGCTTATATTAAAAATTATGCTACAAGAAATGTAGGTTTAAATAGCCGATTGTCTGGCTTAAACTACGGAGCTATTTTTAGATATAACTTTACCGATAATAGTATTTTTTTAGAATCTAAAATTGGTACAGGCGAAAATGGATTTGATATGCAAATTCAAGGTGGTTATCGATTTTAAAGACAATAGACAAGGGGCAATAATTAGAAATGCCTATTGCCTCAAAACTCTTGATGATGGTAGATGCAGCCAGAAATCTAATAAGTAAGTAGGTGAGAATAAATCAAAGTAGATTAAGTAATGTAAAAATCTTGAGATGAGTTGGTAGTGTTCGTGTAGCGCGTTGCCCTGAGCTTGCCGTTCGCGGAGCGTCTCGTAGAGAAGGGTCTCGTAGAGAGGGCTGAAGCCCTCAAATTAGGACTAAAGTCCTTACTACAAACATTGAATTATTCACGCCGCTCTACTTATAGTCTTTTCAACTATTCTAAAGCCCCTAAGCCGTTAGTGGTATTGATTGTCTGAATGAGAGATGCTGCATCGGGAATTGATATTGGATTATTGACTGTTTGTAAAGTCTGATTCAAAAGTGAATTGTTATTGTTTGTGATTATTTCAGTGGCTGTTCCTAATGTGAGAGATAATGAAGTTATTCTTTCATCAGTTGCTCCAATATTTGTAAAAGTAGGCGTTATTGTTAGAGTCGTGCTTGTACCCGGATTTAAAAAATTATTACTAACAGGCAAGAACAGTTCACCACTAACACTTTGATAAGCGCCAGAAGGTGAAACTATAGAAACAGCACCACGCGCCACAGCTTGTTGTGCATGTACTGGCGCTGCAATAAAATTACTTAAACTGATAAAACCCAGCAAATAAAAGCTTCTTTTGATAGTTACAGGTAGTTGACAAACCACGTTATACATGCCTAATTTATTCCTCATGCTCTTTTAGATTGGCATGAGAAATATAGCGGTAACTTCCCAAAAGATTTGATTGCTAGACTACTAAAATTTGGTATAAAGATTGACACTTAGCCAAGAAAATCAAAGGGCAAAGGGTAAAAGGCAAGAGTAATTATTGCCTTATTGTCTTGTTGCTATTGCTTTCTAGTTTTTGCCTATTGCCTATTGCCTCTTGCCTCTTGCCTAATTTAAAAGATTTCGTGAAGTATCTATTTAAACAAATATCAAAAGCCCGATTTCTTAAAGAAACCGGGTTTATATGGTAATATATTGGATAAGTTTGGAAATACTCCCCTCAACTACATTCAAGGGGTTGTATTTTTTCTTCGATCTGTTATATCTCCCTTTCTACCTTATCCCCCTGTCAAAACTGGGGATATAGGTGAAGAAGAGTCAGTCAAGGAGTTTATTTGCCTACTACCAAATATTTCGATGCAAATTGCCTAGCGTTGGGATAGAGGGTAATTTTTCTCTACTGCTGGCAATGCTTCCTCAAACAAAAGCCAAAATCATCTAGACTAAAATCTGATCGCTTTTCACACTATCGTGATTTTCTCTCAGATCACAATCAATCTATTCTAAACCGCCAGAACTAGCTGCTCTAACAAGGCCTGTTACGTCTTCAACTAAAGTATAGTTAACAATCAGTGCCGCGATCGCTCCTTCGATTGTGCTGGTATCTGCAGTTATAGCAGCTGAAGTTGGGGTTACTGTGATACCTGAGACAGTTTCTTGATTTGTACCTGGAGCAGTACCACCATCAACGACAACGGCAACGTCGGTAAAGTTCGTACCTGGAGCTGCAACCACTTCACCACTGACGCTGAGAGAAGAACCTGATGGTCTAACAATTGTAACAGCACCACGAGCAGCAGCTTGATCTGCATTTGCAGGGGCTGCAAATAAATTACCAACACCAACCAAACCTAATACACAGATGCCGCCTTTAACGATTGCTGAAATTTTCATGATTAACAAACTCCTGGGTTGTTATCTTTACGTTTTCAATATAACCTTGAGTCTTGAGTAAGATTTCAGTAATATCACTGAATTTTGCAAAAATCTTGGCGGTCATAAATTAAAAAAATTAATAGACACAATTGTTGGTGCAGGTCTAAATCGCAGCATCAATATCTTAATAAAATAGAGTTACAGTAAGGCTTGTGCTTAGTTAAGGTCTGTATGACAGTTGTGGCAATGCTTACCAAATTTCGGATATTGGAAACCAAATCCAAAAAATACCGGAGGTACGGCTTTAGACTGCTTTCAACACCAAAATTCTCTGTAAACTGCGCTTAATAATTAGTTAAAAATTTTCAGAAATCCCCATATCATATCTTTGCTAAATCTTAAGTGCATCTTTATGGGTAATATGCTGTGGGCGGTTAGAAACCTCGTCTACACAGGCAAAACCTAAAAAAGTTCTGATAGGCGCTGGTGGGGGAATACTAGAGACTTCAAAAAACAATAATGATGAGATGTCTTTAGGCGAAACTAGAGACTGTAGAGAAAAAGTAAAACTACGCTCGGATGATTAGAAATGAAACCAGCACACGAAAGAGAACAGTTAATTAAAGATATCAACGTACTGCTACATCAAGCTTATGACAGTACCCTAGATGAAATTTACACATTCCTTCAAAAAATCGAAGATGAAGAGGAAGAAGAAGATTTAAAAGCCTATGAGCTAGCAAAAAAAGACGCTGAGATTGACGGCTCTGTGTCATGGGAAGAAGCTAAAAAAGAACTTAAAGCAGAAATAAAAAAGGAAGTTGCGTGAGTTATAAAGTTGAAATATTGAAGGGAGCATTAAAACAACTTAAAAAATTATCGCCAGAACTTCAAGAACGCATACAAGGTAGAATTGATGATTTAGCCACTGAACCACGTCCAAACGGGGTAAAAAAGCTAAAAGGTAAAGAAAGTGCTTATAGGATTAGAGTAGGTGAGTATCGAATTATATACGATATTTTCGATGATATTCTAATGGTGAATGTTGTGGAAGTCGGACATCGTAGCAAGGTTTATAAGGATGTAGCGTGAGTATTGCGGCTCTATCGCAAGTCAATAGGCGGAGCCTCCTGTTAGGCAACGAGAGAATTGTAATTTTTCAACCACGTTGTGTGTACACCGTAGCCTTGGTAAAGAGAGGGATGTCCGTTAGGGCAAGGTAAGGTTTTTGTTTGGCTAGCGATCGCCTCAGAGTTACGCTCAAGCCCCATTTAACTTACTATATTTATTGTCCCCCAGTTAAATGGGCTACATCTGGCTGCCCTTAGGTCATTATGGCGAAACCCAAGAAAAGCGCTACTCCCATCAATCTGAGCGATCCACAATATTATCTTAACCGAGAGTTAAGCTGGTTAGAATTTAATGCTAGGGTGTTGCATGAAGCCTGCGACGATCGCACGCAGCTTCTCGAACGCCTCAAGTTTTTAGCAATCTTCTGTTCTAATTTAGATGAGTTTTTTATGGTGCGTGTTGCTGCTTTAAAGCAACAAGTAGAGGCGAAAGTTAGCCTATTAACTCCCGATGGGCGGACACCACAACAACAGCTAGACGATATTAGCTCTAGCCTCAGTCCCCAGGTGAAGAAACAGCATCAACATTTTGAGCAAGTACTTCGACCCTTGTTAGCAAATCACGGCATCCATATACTGAATTATATAGATTTAAATCAAAAACAGCGGACTCATCTCAACAGCTATTTTGATGAACAAGTCTTTCCAGTTCTGACTCCCCTGGCTGTTGACCCCAGTCATCCCTTTCCTTTCATTTCCAATCTCAGTCTAAATTTGGCAGTTGTCGTCAAAAACCCAGACACCGAAGAAGAATTATTTGCCAGAGTTAAAGTCCCCAGCGTTCTGCCCCGATTTTTACCAATTCCGCCTGAGTTGGCAACTCAAGAGAACGGAAAACCTATCCATTGGACTGGAGTACCTTTAGAACAGGCGATCGCTCATAACTTGGAATCTCTATTTCCAGGGATGAAGATTCAAGAATATCACCCGTTCCGCATTACCCGCGATGCTGATTTGGTATTGGAAGAGGATGAAGCAGATGATTTGTTATTAGCGATCGAACAGGAACTAAGAAAACGGCGCATGGGTGGGAGTCCAGTCCGATTAGAAATTCAATCTCAAACTCCTGAATCAGTGCGATCGCGATTATTAGAAGATTTGGAATTAACAGACAGTGATATTTACGAGGTAGATGGTCTTTTGGGACTGCGGGATTTGATGTATTTTATGTCCCTGCCATTGCCAGAACTCAAAGATCCACCACGCCAATCTGTCGTGCCATTACGCTTGCAAAGGCTGAAGGAACCGAGTTTAGATCCAGAGGCACTGGAGACGGACGAAGGAAAAGACTTTTTTGCTGTGATTCGGGAAAAGGATTTGTTAGTACACCATCCCTATCAATCCTTTTCGGAAACAGTGGTGCGGTTTATTACCCATGCCGCCTACGATCCGAATGTGTTAGCAATCAAAATGACCCTTTACCGAACTTCTGGCGACTCGCCCATAGTCAACGCCTTAATTGCCGCCGCCGAAAATGGCAAGCAAGTATCCGTGCTGGTGGAATTAAAGGCGCGATTTGATGAAGAAAATAATATTTACTGGGCAAAACGACTAGAAAGAGTAGGGGTTCATGTTGTCTATGGTTTAGTAGGGCTGAAAACCCACAGTAAAACCGTCATGGTGGTACGGCGGGAAAAAGACCAAATACGTCGCTACGTGCATATTGGCACTGGTAACTATAACCCCAAAACGGCACGGCTGTATACAGATTTGGGATTGTTTAGTTGCCGTGAAGAATTAGGTGTTGACATCACAGATTTATTTAATTTCTTGACAGGATACTCACTGCACAAGTCTTATCGAGAGTTGCTGGTTGCACCTGTGAATATGCGCGATCGCTTTTTGGCACTAATTCACCGCGAAATCGAAAATGTTCAAAATGGATTTTCTGGACGCATTGTTGCCAAAATGAATGCCCTCGTAGATCCGCAAATCATTGCTACTTTATATGAAGCTTCCCGTGCTGGAGTACAAATAGACTTAATCATCAGAGGCGTTTGCTGTTTGCGCCCAGGACTCAAAGAAATCAGCGAAAATATTCACGTAATCAGCATTATTGGTCGCTTTTTAGAACACTCTCGGATTTATTATTTTCATAACAACACACAAGAGGAAATCTATATTGGCAGTGCCGACTGGATGCGTCGCAATCTTGATCGCCGCGTGGAAGTAATTACCCCAGTCAAAGACCTTGATATTGCTAAAGATTTGCAAGAAATTATGGGAATTATGCTCGCAGATAATCGTCAAGCTTGGGAGTTACAAGCCGATGGCACTTACATTCAACGGCGTCCCTATGATGATTCTCCAGAAGCTAATTCACAAAAAATTATCATGAATATGGCATTACGCTCAACTGGTGTAAACTCAAACCTGATTGATTAAAAACAAGTTTCTTGCACCTTGACAACTAATTCAACTTAGTTTTTTTAGAAAACTTGAATTTTTTAAGAATAGGACTTACGCAAAACTACACGCTGTAGGGGCAATTCATGAATTGCCCCTACCTGAAAATCATTCTTTTCGGCTATTGTTTGCGTAAGTCCTGAAGAAGTTACAGCAGAATTCAGGGGTCAGAGTTCAGAATCCACAAGTAAAACAGGCTTTATGCTTGGACTTGAAACTTAGGTTGTGTACTTCACTTTCCTTGAAATCTGCTGTATCTAAGTTATTTGTTATGGGTTAATACAAGTTATTCAACCATAGGATAGAGTAAGTGCTGGCACTTGTTCTCATACACTAAAAAGGCTATTGTGAATAATTTTGTCTTTCCCCTCAATGCTAATGTTATCCTGTGAACTTTCCACCTTGCGCGTTCTAGTAGTTGACGACCACGAACTGACTCGTTTAACCTTACAATTGGTTTTTTCTTGCCAGGAAAATATTCAAGTAGTAGGTTTAGCCAGTAATGGTGAAGAAGCTATAGAAATGGTTAAACGTTGCCACCCAGACGTAATTATTCTAGATTTACAGATGCCCGTCATGGATGGCTGGAGTGCGTCTAGTCATATTAAAGCTATATCTCCGAACACTCAAATCCTTGCTTATTCCTCAGTGGAAGACGTAAATTTTCAAGGGGCAAAGGCAATGTCTAGCTTTGATGACGTTTGCAAGAAAGATGTACCTACAAACGAACTTATTGCCTTAGTTAGGCAGTTAGGAAAGCGTGCAGGAGATGGGTCAGATAAAGTATAAATGTATACTAAATGTTCCTTAGTCAAGCCTGGTTTAGTTCAATTCTGGCAATTTTAGGACATTACAGTAATGAAAAAAGTCGGTATAGCCTGAAGTTGACAGTTACACCGACGCAGTTTTTGATCACTTTTACTCTACCTTTTGGTCTGGCTCAACTATTTTCCTTTTCGGGAATGGTGCGTCTAAATTCATCAATTAAGTCATCCAGTTCTTCCAAAGCCTGATTTACGTCAACTCTCAAAGTTCCCAGGTTTGGTTGCTCCAGTAAGCCCAGCAGGTATTCGCGCTTACTTTGCACTATGGTAATTCGTTGTTTTATAGTCTGTAGATCCATTATTTTATTCCAATCTTTAACTACCTTTAAGTTTAAAGTTAACTCAAAATCGAACATTCTGGAGCGCTAAATAGGTGAATCTAATTAAACTAGGACTTACGCAAAACCACACGCTATAGGGGCAATTCATGAATTGCCCCTACCCGAAAAGAATGATTTTCGGCTATTGTTTGCGTAAGTCCTGTAAACATTAAACGCTCACTAGACAGATTCCCGATTTTTCTAAGAAGTCGGAAATCTAGATATTTTATTTATTTATACCACCTACTCAGTGGCTTAAGCTAATACTCTTCCCTAATTTGTTACTCATAGCCGATGATAATAAAACTGATACCATTTCACAAAATTCCTGCTACAAGTACATTGGTAGGAGCGTGATAGATTTATATTGGTGTCAACTTAACGTTAAAACCAGTCTAGACAAAGCTTTTAGAGATTGTCTCGTTCCCTGTCTCCGAGTGGGAATGCCCAATGGGAGGTTCTGCCTCTTGACTTGCGGCAGCAGCCCAATGAACAGCATTTCCAGCCAGAGGCTAGAAACGAGGTTTTAAAGGGGTTTGGGCTTAAGTTGATACCAATGATAGATGTACGCCCTTACAGCCGATTCATTTGTTACCAAGATTTTTGGAAATAGTATTAAGAATTTATACTAACCTAAACTCATGCTACGCCAAATCTCTTTGGGAACACTCGGCTTAACTATCGGTGGTATATTAACCATCATTGGCTTCGTCGCTTATGCTGCTAATAATGCCACACTTAATCTTGTCGGATTTTTTTACGGAATTCCTCTATTGTTGGGAGGGCTGGCGCTTAAAGCTAATGAACTCAAGCCAGTACCCTTTAGCCAAACTACGTCACCGACAGCGTTGATACTGCGCCAGCAGCAAGCAACTGATACTCAAAATAAAATTCGCAAAGACATTACTCGATATTTCTACGGTCAAGATGCTCATCTAGATACAACACTTTCTTTTCTAGGTTTGAGTCCCACAGATGAGGAAAGGCCAACAGTTACAGGACTACGAGAAATAGAAGTTAATGGGAGTTATGCCCTAATTTTAGAATTTTATTCACCGCTAATACCGATTGATGTGTGGCAAAAAAAGCAGGAAAAAATGACCACCTATTTTGGGCCTGGAGTGGAGGTTCAAATAACACAACCATTTGAAAATAAAATTGAACTAGCACTGATCAATAATCAAAAAGAGTCAATAGTCAATAGTCAATAACAAAAATTATCGCTACCAAAACTCCACTGCTTTATAACTTGTCGTTACCCACATTAAAGCTTTTTCTAATATCAGTCTACTCGAATAATGCCGTGGGAGTTTTGGTAGTGCATTGCTCAATGATATCCCAGTCATAATATCTCCGGTGTGGTTCATAGACTAGAAAAAATCATGAGCAAACATAGAATTTTAAAACCTGAGCAAAGTTACACTTTTATTCAATACTTTTTGTTGCCCAACCCAACAATAGACATACTGGCTGAGTTTGAGTACAGCTACGATCGCACAGAGCTAGAATTACCAAGATACTGTGCTGAACTGAGCTATTTAGAATTTTTACAAAATTATTTGCAGCGTAATATAAAGCTTTTTAATCCAATCGCTGAGATATCAATACGGGAATTTTTAATTGCCCCTATCCTTGCTGAAATATGTGCTCAGACAAAGGCTCAACTATATAGTGAGTATCCGATTAATGTCAATGAAAAACTCCAAGGTACTTTGGATTATTACTTACATAAATCTAACTCCCTATTGGTGATTGAAGCAAAACAATCAGATATCAGAAGAGGGTTTACACAGCTAGCAGTAGAATTAGTAGCTCTTGATCAGTCCTTAGATCATGAAAAAGCTATTTTATATGGAGCAGTTACCAATGGAGATGACTGGAAATTTGGTACTCTTCATAGAGAAGATAAACGGGTTGTAGAAGATATTAAACTTTACCGTGTTCCTGAAGGTTTAGAAGATTTGGTGCGAGTGCTTGTAGGCATCCTTTCATCTGAGAGTTAGAGGCAATGCCTACGGTAGTAAACTACGTATTCCTTTGAGTTGTGTGGCAGATTTTTAACGAATCGCCGAATTAACTTTTTTTCGTCTTAACTACTGACCAAAAAGTTACTTTTCTAAACGAACTGCATACCATTGCAAATATTGCCCAGTACCAACATCTAATTCGCAACTAGTGTCGAGTAAATATTGGGCTTGAGCTTCCACAGTATTAAACTTTTGCAAGTCAGGTGTTAAATCTTGAATTTGGAGTCGTTGGAGAGTTGTTTTGAGCTTTTCTAATAACTCTGATGGTGTCAGAAATTGTTCTGGTTGATTTGTTTCCAGAACAACAAAATTATCTTGCTGATACATTAATGGGTCTGGCATTTTAAAAATTTATTGATTAGAATAACTGGACAGTGAAGCTCTAGACTTAGTATAATCTCAATTATATGTAATTATACTAAACCTCCGCAACCCTTGCCGAATAGACTAAATAAGTTTAATGCAATGGATATTATGATTTAATATTAGCTGTCTTGTGAGGCACTTTGACAATTGCTTTGCCATGCCTGGCTAGGTTACTAAACTAACTACAGAACTAAATAATTAAGGTGTGGATTTGCGAATCTCAAAAAAATTGCAATTTGACTTTAACAATGGGGAAATATAAAAGTAACATTTCCTCCCATAACCATAGTTGAACAAAAAGGTAACAATTGCCTTCATGTTCCAATTATAGATTGTCTATGCAACTTAGTTATCTACCGCTTGCTTGGCTCAATAACATTGGGCAGTCTATTGTCAAAAAACAGTTGATTGTGAAGCCAGACATACCTTTGCCGCAAATCCTGGCATTAATCAAAAGAGCGATCGCCCCCATGCGATCAAGTTGCCCAGCCTTTTTCAGGATAACCCCGCAATTGGAACGCGAGTCATGCCCGGCATAACCACATTTTCTGTTTCTAAGCAACCTCCGGTGATTCTAGTGGTTGATGATGACAAGGCCTTCCGGGTGCTATTGCGTAAAGCTATGGAACAAGAAGGTTATCGAGTGGTGGAGGTTGCTGATGGTAAGCAATGTATAGATGCTTACGAAACCATCAAACCGGATATAGTTTTGCTGGATGCTGTAATGCCTGTGATGGATGGCTTTACCTGCTGTAAGCACTTGCTCCAGATTGCTAGGAATAATTTAATATCAGCACTTGCAACGTTTGATGCTGACTCTGCTATTGGCAATACTGTGATCTCAAAGATATGGGAGCGGACTCCTATATTAATGATCACATGCTTGGACGATGAGGAATCAGTAGACCGGGCTTTTGAGGCAGGAGCTACTGATTACATCACTAAGCCAATTCATTGGCCTGTGTTGCGCCAACGGTTGCGCCGACTGCTACAGCAAGCGCAAGTCTACAAACAGTTAGAGGCTGCAAACCAAGCTTTGGAGCAGTTGGCTTATGTAGATGGCTTAACTGAGTTGGCTAATCGTCGTCGCTTTGACGATTATCTCTACACTCAGTGGATTCATTTAGCACAAGAGGGATCTTCGCTGTCACTGATTTTGTGTGATATCGACTTTTTTAAATTTTATAACGATAAATATGGCCATCCTGCTGGGGATGTCTGTTTACAAAAGGTAGGTGCTGTCTTAAACTTTAAAGCACAAAAACATCACGATTTAGTAGCGCGTTATGGTGGCGAAGAATTTGCTGTGATTTTGCCATATACCCATGCTTCTGGTGCAGTTCATGTTGCCGCCATGATCCAAGCGGCAGTCAAAGATTTGCAAATTGTTCATGATGGATCTGCGGTAAGTCAGTATGTCACCATCAGTATGGGCATAGCGACTGTTGTCCCGACTTGGGAATCTTCACCTTCAGATTTGATTGTACTGGCAGATAAAGCACTCTACCAAGCGAAGACTGGGGGACGCGATCGCTTTATCTCAAGTTCTTAATTGTCATTTGTGAATCACCAAACTCTAAGAAGGATAAACTGGCAGTGTGAAGTGAAACCATGCTCCGTTATTGGGAGCAGAGTCTACCCAAATTTGACCATAATGCGCCCGAATGATGCGTTGGCATAAACAAAGACCAATGCCGTAACCTTCTGTACCTTCGTCTCGTTGCAGGCGGAAGTGGTTTTCAAAAATGCGATGGCGATTTTCTACAGGAATACCAGGCCCAGTATCGCCAATACTAAACTGAATTTTTTGGGTAGTACGGTGCAATCCGGTAATGCTAATCTTGCCACCTTTTGGTGTATATTTGATGGCATTATCCAATAGATTCACTAGCACTTGGCGGATGCGTTCTGGATCGGCATAGACGTATGGCAAGTCTTTAGGAATATCTGTTTCTACTTCTTGAGATTTAGCGGTGTAGCGATCGCACAATTCTTCTAGTATATCTAGGCACAGTTTACCTAGCTCTATCTTTTGTGGTAATATTGGCAACTCTGTATCTTTACTACAACCTACCTCCAAAAGGTCGGCAATCATCCTTTCAATGATCTTAGTTTGATTGTGGGCTTGTTTTAATAAATGCGCCGTCATACTTGGTTTGAGGCGCAGGAATTCACCCGTTTCTAAATTGTAGTTAGATTGGAGAGTTTCTATAGCGATCGCGGCAGCAGTTAGAGGATTACGAAGATCGTGTGCGAGTATGGCAATCACCCGGTCTTTAAACTGTAGCTGCTCAAGGAGATTCTCTTTTTCCTGTTTCAAGCGAAAAATTTCGTCTGAAAGTCGGATTAGTTCGGCAGAAACAGCAACTGAACCGATAGTGGATTTGGGTGATGTGGCCCTCGCATTGTCGTCTATACGTTCTTGTAAGTCTTCCTGTAATTTTAAATAGGTGTCTACAGCGGCTTGCCAGCGAGGCCAACAGTTTTGCAACTGCGCTACAATATTACTCCCAACTAAAATTTGTCGTGGTTCTGGATGAATTTTGATTAAAGCTGGCGTTGCTATCAATTTAAAGTGTTCTGCTAAGTAAGGTTGTTGTCCAACATCAATAATTTGAAGTTCAAAACTATACTCAGCCTCCAATTCTTTTAAGTAAGCACGTATTCGCTGTAGCTGTTGTCGGGACTTAGGGCGTCCATCGACAAACAATAACAATTGGAGCGGAGCCTCACAATAAATAGGCTGATCCTGGGAAACTTGCATGTAATCGTGTTTCAGCACTGGTAACAACCTGGCGACGCTTTACAGAAAGTAAAATGGACTGACGGTTGTCGATGGTCGTTGTTTTTTCTTTAATTTAATATCTATTTTAGATTTTCATCCTCCTATCGGATCAGCTTTTTTGACATTAGACATATTTTTTCAGCTTTTTGCTTTTTTTGGCTTACTTTATCTCCAGAAAACACCCTTGCCCTTGGATATAAGTCTTAATTTGCCCCGAATCAAAATCTTTCGCCAGAGCCAGCAGGGGAAAGCTTTAATTTCGGTTTTTTTCCGAAAATGTTAGTTTGTCAGAATTTTAGGGAAGTTTATAAGTAAGCATGGGAATAAAACCTAATGGCTGTAAAACAAAGACAACACGGTAGCTTTTGCTACCGTTTACTAATTTTTTGAGATATTCTCTTTTGGTGATAAAAGAGGTACAAAAGCAGAGGTGACATTGAATTCTGTCGTGCTTCCCGGCTTTTTCTTTCCTAATACCTAATCCCTAGTCTCCCTTTAATGAACAGTCTGCGCTAGGGTAGGAATTGAAACTCAATATATGATTTCCTGTGCTTCCCTGTAAACGTCCAGCTGTCTTTCTGAGTTTGGCTGTTCTACTACTTACTTCGTTAACAGCCTGTGCTAATAGTCCAGTCGCCAAAAACCTTGAGCAATCTTTGGCGGCAGATCCTAAGCTGCAAAACAATCCAGTTGTCTTTGAGGAATCTCAGGGTAACGAACCGCAAGCACAGCAAAACCCATCAACAGTTCAGTTACCAGCTGATTTTCCCAAAGATATACCACTATATTCCAATGCCAAACTACAGGAAGTTACACCTGCTAGCGGCTCAGAAAATAAAGTTTCAACTCGTTGGTTGAGTTCTGACCCCAGCAACTTTATTGCTAGCTTTTATAATAGCCAGTTTCAAACAAAGAAGTGGCAGATTTTGCAACAGCCAACAGATGATGCAGGAGGTGTTTTTGAGGCACGTTATAACGATTTGCTGTTGAAGGTTTCTATTCAACCTCAATCAGTCACCAACGCCACAGCCAATCAACCCCAAACAGCCACTGAATTACTGATTGACTATGAACCGAATAGTGCTGCAACGGCACAACCTCCCCCAACTACAAATCCTAACGAAATTACTAACGCTGTTGCTCAACCAGGAAATCCACAGTTCGTTGACCCGACACCACCAGCAAACTTGGCAGCACAGCCACCAAGCACAGCTAATAACCAAACAATCCCTACAGCCACACCTGAATCGCCAGAATTCGACGATTTGAACAAGGCACCGCAAGAATGGCGGCAATACATCCAAGACGTGGCTGCATTAGGTGTTTTGTCTCTAGAACCAAAGGTAACTAAGAGTAATTCTACTGCCACAACTAACCAGTTTGAACCGAGCAAAATCGTCACACATCGGGAATACGCCCGTTGGCTATTTGCTGCTAACAATGCTATGTATGCCAGCAATCCAACTAAACAAATTCGCTTGCCATCAGAAAGCACTCAACCAGCTTTTAGTGATGTGTCGGCAAAAGACCCTGATTTTCCAGCAATTCAGGGATTAGCCGAGGCTGGGTTAATTCCCAGTCCTTTATCTGGAGATTCTACAGTAGTTTTGTTTCGTCCTGATGCACCCTTGACGCGGGAACAGTTGTTGCTATGGAAATTACCCCTAGATACTCGCCAAGCTTTACCCTCCGCTAACTTTGATACGGTCAAACAAACCTGGGGTTTCCAAGACACGGCGCGAATTGACCCCAAGGCTTTAAGAGCAGTATTGGCTGATTACCGGAATGGCGAACAATCGAATATTCGGCGGGTGTTTGGTTATACTACTCTGTTTCAACCCAAAAAACCAGTGACTCGTGCTGAGGCTGCTACGGCTTTGTGGTATTTTGGCACTCAGGACGAGGGTCTATCAGCGGCTGATGCTTTGAAATTAAAGCGGAGTTAAAGCAATATTTGGGACGGGCTACGTCTACACAAACCTAATTCTGTTGCGGTTGTCTATGATCAGCGTAAAAGTGGATAGCTTCTATGCTAGGCATGGAAACTTTGCTATTTATTTGTAATACACCTATTTTGTATTAAGAAAATGTAAATCTAAGTATTTACAGCGTTTTTACCTGTCTTTGATAGTGAGTTTAACTTGGGTTTAGCAACAACTGTGAGCGCTTTGAGCCAAAACCCAAATCTTAACATCATCTCTGTTGATACTTATTCTTTATCAGATTTCGCGGAAAACCCCATCCGTCTAAACGGTGGGGATGGATTAGCTAATGCGGAACGAAGTGGAGTAGACGATTCTTTAAATGTTAAAATAGAAAAGTGAGTATGAATAATCATCTACGTGTTGAAGCATTCTAGTTTCGGTGAGACTCCGGCACAGTAAGTCACTACTGTTTTTAAACAGCAAGCCTAAACAACTGACAAGCAATATCAGAATGCAGAGCGTACCTACCTGGCTTAGCGATGAACTCTGAAAGCGTAAATCTAAACTAAAAGTAAGCCCAATTCTTGCGCCTCTCGTATGGGTGTTAGTTTGAGGGTCTAGAGGGATACTTGAATGTCCCGCTGTCATCATTAGATGTCAGGAATCCCCATCCGCCTTGCGGTGGGGTGGTTCAATTAATCAGGCAAGCGCATTGGGTTTTACGAATGTAACCGAGTCTTGTCTGTCTAGACTAGATATATGTAACCCAGGTAACAACAAGTTTCTCATCTGGGACGGTTTCCATCCAACAACTGCTGCTCATCAGGTGATAGCAGACAGGGCACTGGCGGTGATTGAGGCTAAGTCTGTTCCTGAACCAACGATCGCGTGGGGGACATTGTTGGCAATTTGTGCTTTTGGTGCAACAGGAATACTTAAGCGTCAACAAAAAAGTCAGCACTGAGGACTGTTGCTCGAGTTGTTGATGCACAATTGTCTCATACAACAGTTGAAAATTAAACTAACTGTATTGATGTGGGATTACGATCGCTTATTTCAAATTATTGAAGAATTGGTGATGCACCATTCCCCTAGTGGTGCAGAAACTGAGATTAACCAGTTGTTGATGCAACGATTTGCAGCGCTGGGTGTGCAAGTTTGGTGCGATCGCGCTGATAATATTATTGCGAAAATTCCAGGGAAAAATCCAGAGCGAGCGATCGCTATCACGGCACACAAAGATGAAATTGGCGCTATTGTCAAAAATATCAGTGATAAAGGTCGTGTGGAAGTCCGCAAACTCGGCGGCTCTTTTCCGTGGGTTTACGGTGAAGGAGTTGTAGATTTACTAGGAGATAACGAAACCATTAACGGTATTCTCAGCTTTGGTTCCCGCCACGTTTCTCACGAATCGCCCCAAAAAGTGCAGCAGGAAGATACTACTGTTAAGTGGGAAAATGCCTGGATTGAAACGAAACTCACATCTGCTGAATTAGAAGCAGCTGGCATTCGACCCGGAACTAGAATGGTAATCGGTAAGCATCGCAAGCATCCAATTAGGTTAAAGGATCATATCGCCAGTTACACCTTAGATAACAAAGCCTCTGTTGCGATTCTATTAGCTTTAGCTCAAAATCTGAAACAGCCAGTTGTTGATGTTTATTTGGTAGCGTCAGCAAAAGAAGAAGTGGGGGCAATTGGGGCGCTGTTTTTCACCCAAAATCAGCGTTTGGATGCCTTGATTGCTTTAGAAATTTGTCCTTTATCTGAAGAATATCCTGTTAAAGATGGGGTAAGTCCTGTACTTTTGTCTCAAGATGCCTATGGGATATATGATGAAGGGCTAAATGGACAACTGCGCCACTGTGCTAAACAGTTGGATATGCCAGTGCAGTTAACCATCCTAAGTGGGTTTGGCAGCGATGCCTCAATTGCGATGAAATTTGGTCATGTTGGGCGTGCTGCGTGTTTGGCATTTCCCACAGAAAATACACATGGATATGAAATTGCTCATTTAGGAGCGATCGCTAATTGTATCGCTTTGTTAAAAGCTTTCTGCGAAACTGAGTTTGAGTGATACTGAGAGGCTTTGATTTGAAGGAGCGATGCCTACGGCGGTAAACTACGCATATCAACCCAAAATAGCCAGAAAAAGGTTTTGCAAAGTCTGAAGGTCTGATTCCTCAAGTCGTCCTAACTTTCTAATCACTAGCCCTTTATCTATGGTAGTCAAAACTGGTTTAATAATTGAAGGCTTGAGAAGACCAGCTACTCGCCATCCAGCAATTGTGATTTCACCAAAGGAAGTTGCTGGATTTGCTTGACTGGTAATCGCTATCAATATTAAATCCGAACGCTCACGTTGATAGCTATTAGAACTCACAACCACTGCTGGACGTTTTTTAGTAGTAGTTTGGTCAGTAAAGGGAAACGGCACTAAAACAACATCACCAAATTCATAGTTTGTCATATTCTGCATCATCAGGGTTATCCCAGATTTTGAGCAGAACTGGTTCAGAAAGTTTTGCTGCTGCAAAGGTAAGGCTATGATCTGTACTTTGCTGATCCAAAGAATCAATAAAACCTTCAACTAGCAAAACTTTTTCGGGAGGTAGCTGGCGAATTTTTTCAAGTAACCTTTGCTCTGAAATGCTATCAGCCTGCATTATTTAGATTCTCCTAAGCTTGCCTGTATTGGTTGCTTTATGTATTCATTATAGTTTTTGGTCGTCTCTACCGACGAAGGCGATCGCTAATTGTATCGATTTGTTAAAAGCTTTCTGCGAACTGAGTTTGAGTGATGTGTTGAGGCTTTGATTTGAAGGTGCGATCGCATATCAACCCAAAATTGCGTGAATTTTTCTGGTTGTTGAAAATGCGCGTAGGCGTAGCCCGTCGTAGACATCGCACTCCAAAATTACTTCTATTATTGATATCGTGTCAGCACCACATCTCTGGATTCGGCGTTAGATGTATAATTCTCAAGGTTTTTGTGTATTTATTTACTGGTTAAAACTAGATGATTACTGTTACACCAGAGGAAATTAGTCAGTTTCGCAGCGAATTGGCAGATAATACCCAGGCTTTAGTAGCTTTGGATACTATCGAAGAGTGTGAAGGCTATTTAGACGATGCCGTTCCACTGCTGGTTATGCGGGAAACTGCACAGGAAGCAGATAGAGGATTAAATGATTGGTTGGAAAAATGTCGCCAATTTGTCTGTCAGGAAGAAGTTAGAGAAGCCTTAGAATCTGGATTGCTTGCTCCAGCTATAGAAGCGATCGCTATTGGTATTTCCATTCCTCCGGGTATAGCAACTGCACTCAGTATTTGTGTGTTTAAACTGGGTGCGAAAAGGTTTTGTAAAGTCCCCGAATCTGGTGCTTAAAGTCCAGAAGCTGTAAATCCAGCCCAGTAGTAGGGATTTGCGAAAGGTAGAGGTTGACGTTGCTTGATTAGTTTCAAAGATTCTTGAAATATGATGCGTTGTCCTACTCTTAGTTGAGCAAGGACTTTTTCAATCTGGGTTTTGTGTTCCTCCAGAAATATGTCTAATCCCTCAATAGTCAGATTTCGCAGCCAGTTTTGAGCTTCCTTCAGGGCTATGGCAACATCTCCTGCTTCCAATCGACCGAGTTTGAATAAGTTTTCGTATAATTTAATCATTAAAAAGCTGGTGGAAAGGTCATTTACTTTCCAAAGAGAACTAACGACACTGGGACTACCTGCTAACAGAAAACCGCTAGGTAAACCAATATATTCGTCACTAGTATTTCCAAAATCAATCAATCCAGTTTCGCACGCAGAAAGGGTGACGAGGCGACATTTATCTAATTTTAGAGTGAAGATTTTATCTAAGGTAAGGCATTTGTCTAAATCGTTGGTTTCCCCTGCTCGCACATTCAGATAACGTTCGGAGTCGGGTTTTGTTGGTGTGTCTGCGATAGGCGCATCTGCCAAAATTAGGGCTGATTTACCGGGGTTTGCTAAGTTAAAATAACCGTGGCAGCTAAAGTGGGCGCAATGGTAAGTATTTAAGTCGGAATTATCGATTGCTGTGAGTGTCGCTGCTGTTTTTTTCAGGACATTAGCAGGATTAAAGTGGCTTTGAATAACTTGTACTTCTAAATCTGTATAGTTTAAATCGCCTGTAGGATTTTGAATCGCAAACAGAGATTAAAAATCAGGGCGTTGTCGCTGTTGTACTTGTTGCAGTAGTTGACAACTGGGTGCATAGCTGACACCACCAGCAAATAAATCCAGAAGACAAGACGAATTTTCAGAATTTTGATTTATTGGAATTGCATGAAGGGGCAATAAATGCAGAAATTGATGGGGAATTAGGATGAGTTTATCGCAGTGCTTTGGTATCTGGGTTAATATTTCATCAATGTGCAGAATCGAAGCTAATTCTTTAAGTTCTTCCCCTAAGTTATTTCGCCATTGGTCGTTTTGATTGTAGTAATTATGCAAATATCCATTTCTCCAATTCCTCAAATCTTCTCTGTCTTTTGCTTGGGATTGCCAAACAGTGACTTCTCCTTTTTTTGTGACAATAAACACCAGAATTTTACCGTTGAGAATATACCACTCGATAATGGCTGTATGCTTATCCAAAGAAGCTTGGAAGGAGTGGAATTTGAACCCATAACCAACAGGTAAGTATTGGTTTTGCAATTCATTACGCTGGTTTCGCAACTGTTGGAGATGTTGTACTAGGTCTTTTGGATTTTCAGCTTTGCCATTTTGGATTTGATATTGTCCTACGGCTATTTCATCCCTGTATTGTTCTAATTGAGTAACTACTTCTGGAGGGAAGATGGTTTTAGAGTCACGTTCAAGAATTTGTTCGACTAAATTGCGGGTTTTACTACGTTCAACATATTCAATTGCTTTGGTAATCTTATTTAATTCTGTGCAAACTTCTACCATGTAGCTATAAACTTGGTTAAAGCGTTCCGCTTGTTTACGCTTGCTTTCTTCTCCAGATACTATTTCTTCTCGTAAAGATTCTATAGTGGCAATGGCAGACTCAAAAGTATTGTACGCTAGGGCAAACTGGTTTGCGTTTTGGTAAGCAATCCCTAGCCCCCACAAAGTTTCTGCCCAATCAATAGGCAAAGCATCTCTGGTTCTGACAGTTAAAGCAGCAGTATAAGCAGCGATCGCAATTTCGATGTTATCTGCCCTGTCTCCTTTTATTCTATTGTTGTAGGCATTTGCCAGATTATTTTGCGTTACTGCCCAAGATTGAGGCAAAGCTTCTCTGGTGTTGACAGTTAAAGCAGCAGTATAAGCAGCGATCGCAATTTCGATGTTATCTGCCCTGTCTCCTCTTATTCTATCGCTGTAGGCATTTGCGAGATTATGTTGTGTTGCTGCCCAATCAATAGGCAAAGCTTCTCTAATTCTAACAGTTAACGCGACTTCATAGCCAATAATGGCAATTTCTATATTGTTGGCTTTGCTACCCAAGGGGAATTGCTGAATTAGATTGCTAAATGTAACAATAACTGCTGCTAAAGCTTCCGCTTCATCTGCTTTCGCTTCCCCAAGTCTATTTATCCCCCAACGGCGCAATATTTCTGCTAACACTCCGTCGAGTTTGTCTGTATTCTTTGCCAGCAAAGGGTAAACTACCTGGGAATTACCCCTACTGTCTGCGGTTGCTTGTAGTAGTACCTGCATCAAGAATTGGTAATATGTCTGTATCTCCTCCTCACTGAGAGATTGTAAATCTACTTTATTATCTAGATTCAACGCTTCCCTTAGTTGCATTGCCAAACTTTGCAACCAATTGGCTCTCGTCTCATCCCCTTGCTGTGAAAACCTCTGTGCTTCTGCTTCTATTGCCTGCAAGAAGCCAATATCTACTAATTCTTGGTTTGCCGCCAAAGTTTCTTGAAATTCATCGTTAGTAGGGCAATTCAACACGCGTTGAATGAGGTTGAGATAGGCTTGCTGACGCTGTTCATTCATGGGTAAGGGTGTGAGACGCAACTAGATCATAAGAAAAATTCAACACCAACACCCTAAATTACAGAAAAGTGTAGAATTTCATCACAAATGATGTGTTTCTGATAATGAAAGAACCTCGTGGATGAGTGTTTTTTACTTGTGAACAGACAATATACTGATTTTGCGGTAAGCGTTGGCGCAGCCTCTCGTAGAGAAGCTATGCCGTTAGGCTTCTCGCCTTCCTCGTCGCAGACATCACTCCTATAAAATAGTGCGTAGGCGCAGCCCGCCGTAGGCATCGCCGATCTTGTACCTTACAATCAAAATAATAAGTAATATTAATCCTTATAAATTCCAAAAGGAGTAATTATGAGTACCGAAACAGCCCTATGGAAAATCATAGAAAATTTGCCCAGTTACCTGAAAATTGAACTTTTACATTATGCCGAATATTTAATCACTAAATCTTCAACACTTCCACAAGTCGAAGATGTAACCGTTTTAGAAACCAATACAGAAGAAAGAGAAAATTGGCAATCCTTCTCTTTAAATAACTTAAATCAATGTTATGCAGAAGATGAACCAGAATATGCTAGGAATCAATTAAAGAATATAACCCTAATTATGAAAGAAGGTAACATCATACTAACTCCTATTCCTCAAGCAAATGGATAAATAAAAAACCGTCCTACGCTGATTTTGAGAGAAATGCCAAAATATCAAGACTTTTTGATATGTGGGATTAGTACACAATTAAAACAATATATTCCTAACTTTATTCTCTTTTGTGTGCGGTTGTGCCTAGATTTGCACTCCTCCTGCTTGAAAAATCTGTTCGACGGTTAAATTCAATTCTCTGAATGTGGGTGAAATAATGCGTTCGCTTCCACGAAACTGGTTGATCTGATACTCACCATCAACCAATGAATAGACTGATATTGTCGGTTGTTTGGGATTGCCAATAAACCGCCTACCACCTAAAGCGGCATAATCAACAATCCAGTATTCAGGGATTCCCACTGTTTCATAAGCAGCCACTTTTGTAAGATAATCATCATGCCAGTTAGTACTAACTACTTCAATCACAAACGATATAGATTTAGCTAGGCTTACAGTAGAGTCTTTTTTCCAGAGTGGTTCATTGACTAAATTGGGGCGGTTTAATACCAGCACATCTGGCGAGTAAGCTGATTCACTTTCAAGCGGTTTAACCAATGCTGTTTTGGGAATGAAGTAGGGAAGTTTTAGTCGCCCAATTTCTATAGATATATTCAGTGCCACAAAACCTATAACTTCTTCGTGTTCACCTGTCGGCTGAGACATCTCTATAACTACTCCATCATGCAGCTCATAGCGTTTTCCAGAGTTGTCTGGGTATTTGGCAACAAATTCATCGAATGTAACTAGTTTACGTAAGGCTTGAGTCATAAATTTATCGCTCCCAGTAGTTATTTCGGCGATGCCTGCGGCTGGCTACGCCTACGCATTTGTTATTTTAGCGAGTGCATTTGTTATTTTGGCGATCGCTATATATCCCAATCCTCAATCAACAAGTTCGCTTAGGTGCAGCACATTTTTGACCTCACTTCCATTCCTCTCCTTTTAGGAGCTACGGTGTACACACAAGTCGAAAAAAGCTCGATTTCCCATTGTTCTCTCGTTCCCATGCAGAGCATGGGAATGGTTGATTAGAGGCTGTGCCTCCAGTTAGACATTGAGCCAGAGACTCAATGAATGCATTCCCAGGCTCCGCCTGGGAACGAGGAAAGCCTTATTAGGCGATCGCAATTGTTATTTCGGGGTATGCAATTGTTATTTCGGGGTATGCAATTGTTATTTCGGGGTATGCAATTGTTATTTCGGGGTACGCAATTGCTATTTCGGGGTATGCAATTGTTATTTCGGGGTA
>NZ_WBKM01000040.1 GCF_015714725.1 Nostoc sp. WHI | reverse complement strand
GTAGGGGCAATTCATGAATTGCCCCTACACCTTGCGATATAATTTTGTACCGCATCTGAGTGGGAACCGCTATAACATTTAACTTAATATTCGTAATTGAGATAAAATATTAATAATAAATAATCTATGAATACCAACTATAAAATTACCAGTCTTATTTATCCTTATACCGTCGAAGAATTCTTTAAAACTTATTACGAAAAAGAGTATCTTTATATCCCTCGAAACCAGCCAGATTATTATGATGCCCTGATCAATGTAGACGACATTGATTTATTCTTTCAAAATAAAACTATCCCAAGTTCTCAACTCCGAGTAGCCAGCCAAGGCGATGAATTACTTGCTTATAAATGGACACATAAAAACTCATCTATTGCCAATAATGACACTCTCTTTAGTTTATTCAATCAAGGAAATACATTAATTATTAATGCCGGAGATAGGTCAATTCCCAAATTGATGAACTATTGTAGCGACCTAGAAAGCGAACTGAAAATTAAATTACAAACTAATATTTATATCACACCGTACAATGCTCAAGGTTTGGAATCCCACTACGATCGCCACGATGTGTTCATCTTGCAAACAATAGGATCTAAAATTTGGCGTTTATACAACACACCTGTAGAACTTCCTTCGCAAAAATTCCACTATTCTAAATACAAAGATAAATTTGAATTAGAACAACCTAAATTTGAAGTAGAACTCAAACCAGGTGATTTATTATATATTCCTAGAGGCATGGTGCATGATGCCTCCACAACAAATACTGCGTCGGTTCATATTACTTTAGGTTTATATCCTAACTCTTGGTTTGAGCTTTTGGAAGAACTTGCTGACTTGGCTGAAGACAAAGCTGAATTCAGAAAAGCTCTACCAAATGCCTTAATGAGCGAAAATAGTCAGCAAGAGTTTAAACAAGAGTTTCACAAGCTTGTTCAAGAGTTGATAGATAATTTAAACGTTGATCACTTAATATCGAGAAAATTTGAAGAGTACATAACTAATAAACGCTCAGAAGACCAAAATCGCTTTAAGGACTGCATTCAAGTCAACAAGCTAAATTTAAACTCAGTTCTCTCTAGACGAGAAAATATTAGTTTCAAGATTGATAAAGATAAAGAAAAAGTCTCTGTCAAATTCTACACTAAAACATTAGTTTTTCCTTTGTTTTTCTTACTTTCAATCAATACATTTTTGCAATCAAAACCCTTTCGTGTGAAGGATATTAATGGATTCCTTAGTAATGAAGAAAAAATCAAATTAGCAACTAAGTTTGTCCAAGAAGGTTTTCTCAAAATTGAGTATATAAATTCCGAAAATTAAGCGTGCTATCCTTTTTTTCTGACAAAGTTCACCAAGCTTAACCATCGCCAAGATAACATAGCGGTCTTATTGAATTAACCAGATCGTTCTTTTTCTCATGAAAATGTTCGACCTAGATTAGTCTATTATCCCTCTTTCAAGAAACATAGGGAGTGGGGAATAGGGATGTTCAATTAACAGTAGCCTCAGAAATAACCGTCACACAGGCATTTACTAACGGTAACAGTGGCCCTAATTGCTCTTGTCCATTCACGGCTAAATCGCTGTGACACAAATAAACTCTCTCAGATACACGAGACAGCAAATCTGTCAAAATCCTTTGCAGTCTTTGTTCTTCTGCCAATTTCTCATCTTCTGCTGTCCAAGGTTCGCCTAACCTGTCTCGCAGGAAAAACGGCGCACCAAACAAAGTCGCTGCACCACCTTTCGCCCATAGGGGTGAACCAGCATCCAGCCAAAAATGCCAACGGTGCGATCGCCTACTAGATCGGTATTGAAATATAGTTGCTAAGGTGACAGCTTTTCTAACTCCACCAATGGGACGCACCGGGTAAGGATTAGCGGTGATTGTACCACGTCGCAATAGTTGAATGAATTCGAGAATAGTTGTGTGAGGCGTTGTCTCAACTGGGGCAATTTGTCGTAACCTGGTGTCAATTTCCCAGTAGTGTTGGGCGGTTTCTAATAATTCCCGCAGTGCTGCTAGTTGTTCGTAGGGGAGATTGCTACCACTCCACAAAAAGCGCTGAATTGCTCTATCTAAGAGGGAAATAGGACTGGGAATTAAACGCAGTTCTTGTTGCGATCGCTGCTCTTCTAACCACTGTAATATCTCATTATAGGCTGTGGTCGCTGCATAGCCGATTCTATCCCAGCGCTCGAAGGATGATACCGGTAGCAAGTTGGGGCGATCGGGATGGGGTAAAAAGCAGTAATCTGCAATCAAACCAGCACGTACCGGATCAATGTCAGTAGAGACGCGATTAATCGCGTCTGTATAGGAGTTTTCTGGTAATTGTTGTTTCCTACTCAATACAACCAGCATTTCTGCCACCGCATCCCGATCTACCAAGCGTCCCAAGCCGGGATAAACTAATGCCAGCATGGTGAGCAATGCGCGAATGACGGGGGAACTAACTAAGGGACGTTGGTCATTAAGAGATTCTACTTGGATATTTTGCTTAACGAGGATTTCTACTAGAGTATAACGAGCGATCGCATCTAAACCTGGGGCAATAATCGCTACTTGTTCTGGTTGTACTTGCTGTGATTGGATGGCATTAGCAATTACCTCTGCTGTTTGTCGTAATAGTTGGGCGCGAGAGGTGGTTTGAATTGAGTGCACAATCTCAGGTAAACTCAACAGTACCATCGGTTCTGTGACTAATTCCACCATCTGTTTAGTGAGTTGCTCACCAAGGGACTCAGCAGGCGGACTGGTTAAAATTTCTACCCGACAACGCTCTGCTAAACCTTCTAGGTAGTTGGGGTCTGCTCCCAATCCCAATCGTACTGCACCGTCGGGATTGTAGCTAAAGGCGCCGACTGCACCTTGATCTAACAGCAAGTCAAACAAAAGACGCGCTACGCTAGGATAATCATCTACATCATCCGCCAGTACTGCCTGATAGCGTTTAGTTAGGTGCTGCTGGTAATTGCGATCGCTTAATAAATGCTGACTATAAAGTTCGGTAATAATCCCATAAGTTAGTAACCCTCTCTCTAAACACCAGTTACGCCAATCTAACAGTAAAGATGCCAGCAATTCCGGCTCTAAATTTGTGGTATTTTCCCCCAGACCTCTGGCTAAAATCTGGGCAATATCTTCGCAAGGTACACCACTGTAAGCTGCTAATTGCAATAAGTCTAGGATGCGACGCACCAGGCGAGACTCATTCACTCCCGCAAGACGTAAAATTTCTTCGTCTAATTGGATACACCAGAGTTTTGTTGCTAGCTCTTGCTCCGTTTCTGGCCGCAATCGTACAGGAAATTGTGCTTTTAGGTTTAATGAGTTAATTAGCAATGGCCAAAATAAAATAACTTCATCCTGAAAAAAACCTAACGGCGTCTTAGCACGAACTGGATATTTTCCTAAGGTAGATGTAATAATTATATCTCCCAATTCTCGACGATTATCATCATTGGCAGCTAAGACTAAAATTCCAGGTTCTGTTTGTTTAATATCTAAAAATTCGGTTACATGACCGCTTTTTCTTTGTCCTTGCTTTCTAGTATAAAATGATTCGATATATTCGTTTTCAGGTTGTACCCAACTACAAAATTGCTCTACCAGTCGCGCCGTCTTACCACTGCGGCTACTGCCAACAATCCAAACCGAATGAGAAACCACAAACTTTCTCCTTGTAGATTTGCTATTATACCTGGTGCGTTAACTTAAGGTTAAAAATCACCAAATAATTCTGGATGATTGTCCGCAATGAAAAACTCTGTTTTTAGCCAAAAAATCTATTCTTTCCTACTTGATACTTATCGATGGTACTTACAGACTCCTGAACGTTCTCTACATGAGGCTTACGATGCAGCATTAAAGATTAAGGAAATAGAAGACAAGCACTTCAATGGTAATAAAATAGACATTGATTTAGCTATGTACAGTAACAGTGTGATGGATTATTTTGAGTCAGACCTAAACAAGCTGTTAAAAACTGCCAAGATGCGGCTTACAGAGTTTAGAGCAAGTCGTTGGTTTTTAGATGAAGAGAATCAAAAAGCTGCTCAGAAAGTAGGTATAGAATATCCCAGTGCTTCTTTAGTTTTGGAAAAGCTAAACTTCATTGATCAAGTTACATCCAAATACACAACAATTCCTGAAAAAATAACTTCCAAAGCTTTAGTAGTCAAACCTCCAAGTCTACCAGTTGACTCTGCAATTACTCCAACGTTACCATCCAAAACATCAATTCAAGAGTTTGATAAAAAACCAAAATCAAAACTTAAAGCTGATACAATGGGCGTTTTACCCCGCTCTATTTTAAGTACTATTAGTCGTTTACAAGTTGAATTAGACCCTAATTCTGAACAAGAAGTAATTCAGAATTTTCGTCAGGCTCAAAGAAGAACGATAATATCTATCAGATTTATTTTACTATTAATTATAATACCACTTTTGACACATCAGATAGCAAAAGCTTTCGTAGTAAGTCCACTTGTTGATCAGTTTAGAGACACGGAGCAAGTACAGACATTCCTCAATTCAGAAATGGAAGAGGAAGCCCTTGCAGGATTACAAAGATTTGAAGAAAAACTCAAATTTGAAAATCTCATTAGTAATGCCCCTCCACTATCACTTGAACAGATAGAAATTGAAATGAGAAATAAAGCTCTTGTGATTGCTGAAGAATTTCATCGTCAAAGCTCTAATGCGATTAAAAATGTTTTTGCAGATATTTTCTCAGTTGTCGCTTTTATCTGGCTTTTGGTCGTTAGCAAGTCTTCTATTGCTGTGCTAAAAGATTTCTTTGATCATGTTGTCTATGGACTTAGTGATAGTGCCAAGGCATTTATCATCATTTTGTTTACCGATATATTTGTAGGATTCCACTCTCCTCATGGCTGGGAAGTACTCTTAGAAGGTATATCGCGCCATTGGGGATTACCAGCAAATCGAGATTTTATCTTCTTATTTATTGCCACATTTCCAGTGATTTTAGATACTATTTTTAAATACTGGATATTCCGATATTTGAACCGGATATCGCCTTCAGCAGTCGCCACTTACCGGAATATGAATGAATAAGATATTGGGCATTGGGAAAAATTTTTGTGTTGCAAAACAATTAAATTATTTTTGATTTTTGAATTTGAGCGAGGTGGGATAAATTTTTATGAAAGTGAATTTGAACTCAACCCAAAAGCTAGTGCGTGAAAAGCGATCGCTCTTGGGTTTTATTTTTGGTATTAAACGCATTGTCATACTCCTAGCAGCACAGCAATGAAGTATTACTGCCAAGCTATTAAAGCTCGTGGGTGGCAACAGCAACAATAGAAGTATTGCAGAGCAGGAAAATTTTTTCTTTCCTGCTCTACTACTTAACCTTGCCCAGGTGAAGAATTAATTCGCCTTTGTAATTCGGCTTCAAACTCCTCATCAGTGGTGCAAAGCACACCCGGACGCTCACTTAATTTGTCCATGTACTTATGAAATGCTTCCTTATCCTGTGGATGAGTCCTGACGTAACTCAATAATTGGGCGTCAGACATTGCATCAAAATTGATTTGGTTCACTTAACAAATACCTCCCCGTTGGGAAAGATTTCTACTTCAATTGTGTCTCCAATCAACACGAAAATTCGTTTGCTACGTTCGTCCATCCGAACTACGTTGATTGGCTGCATCAAGTTACTTGCTGCAACGCATCGGCGATACAGCGCTTGTAATTGTTTTGGCGTCGGTTCCAATTTCTCCTCTATTCAGTTATCTTCTTTTCTGTAGCCCAAGGTGAGGAAACGATGTCTGGACAAGCAGAACACCGCTTTTATTCCTCTGTTTGGGTGCGAATAACAAGTGTCTTCAGCAAGTGTTATTCGCGTTTTGGTGCGTAGGCGCAGCCCACCGTAGGTATCACCTACAGGCGATAAGCTACGCTTTTGGTAAGCTAAAACACATCTAATTTGCATATTTTGATTTTATCAAAATCTTGTGGGGTGGGCATCTTGCCCACCCTGATTATGCAACTTAAATGCCGATTAGCTTATCAGCGTAGTCAAAGACAAAAGCTCTAATTCTGTCTTTGACTGCTGGGTAAGTGCGATGCCCACTGCGGTAAATTACGCATTGATCATGACAATGCGATGTCTACAGCGATAAACTAATTTTGAATTTTGATGAAAAAAACACTTGCTGGGTTAGCAAAGCTAAACAAAGTTATCGCCATCAGCTTACCTGTGGTTTTTTCGATTTTGCTGGTGCGTATGCAATCTTTGGCGCATCGGGAACTCAGTCCGCCAGAATGTCGCGTGAAAAAATGGGAGCTACCAGTGTCATTGATTGCTAAAAATCAAAATGTACTTACACAAAAGCAAAAAGCACCATTAATCCAGAGGTTACCAGTTACTTGTTGTCAGGCTGATATATCTTGCCTAGATGAGGCTATCTATGGAAAAATAGCAGATAAAAAGGCACTTTTGACAGCTATAGAACACAGTCTCCAATACCTACAAACACCTAATGCTGTGGCTGCTTATCAAAACTATCAGGTGGCTGGGATTAAACATAATCGCGTGTTCAAAAGCTTGAAAAGATTTCGGGAATTGCTGATAAAAACTAATTCTGCAACAGAATTACATCAAGCCATAGAGCGGGAATTTGTTTTTTACCAATCAGTCGGTAAAGATAGCAAAGGTTCTGTTTTATTCACCGCCTATTATGAACCGCTTTATGTAGCTAGTCGCGTCCCCACAGCAGAATATCGTTATCCTGTTTATCGATTACCTCCTGATTTCAACTCCTGGACTAAGCCTCATCCTACGCGCGAGGAATTAGAAGGAGCAGATGGTTTACAAGGTGCAAAAGGGAAATTGAGAGGATTAGAGTTGTTTTGGTTTCGCGATCGCCTCGAACCATATTTAGCTCAAATTCAAGGTTCAGCTAAACTTCAGCTCACTGATGGGACTCAAACAACAATTGGCTATGCGGATAATATCGCTTACAACTACAAAAGTATTGGGCGAGAATTAGCGAATGATGGGAAATTACCGCTACAAGGTATGACTATGCCAATTATTCTCGACTATTTCCAAAAGTATCCCCAAGAATTAAATATTTATATTCCGCGCGATCGCAGCTTTGTTTTTTTTCAAGAAAATCACGGTGAGCCAGCCCAAGGTTCTATCAATGTACCCCTAACAGCAGAACGTTCGATTGCTACAGATAAATCTCTCATGCCCCCTG
This sequence comes from Nostoc sp. WHI, assembly GCF_015714725.1. GTDB lineage: Bacteria > Cyanobacteriota > Cyanobacteriia > Cyanobacteriales > Nostocaceae > Nostoc. Next base: position 3,496 of record NZ_WBKM01000040.1, on the reverse strand, counting down.
GTGCTTTAGCGTTGATTCACACTTCTGTTCCCTTTGTTAATCCTACCGGAAAAATGGAAGAGCGCATTGTTAGTCGTTATGTTCTTGACCAAGATACCGGAGGTGCAATTAAAGGTGCAGGTAGGGTAGATTATTTTTTAGGTACTGGTAAAATAGCAGGCGATCGCGCTGGTGTGACAGTCAGCAATGGACAATTATTTTATCTACTACTCAAGCCCCAGAATTAAACACACTCGCATTTGAATACTAAAGATTCCCGATTTCTCTAAAAATTCGGGAATCTTATCTTTTCAGCGTAAATGAAGTACTCATTCCAATTCAATGAAACGCTTGGGGTAAGTAATTACGAATTACGAATTACGAATTACCCTACTATGCTTCTAAATCCATCTCAGCATCGTCATCGTCATGATCATAAGGTATATCATCAAGATCGATCATTTCGGAGATTTCTTCTACTTCATTTAGATACTCAGATTCTTGATGTTCACGCTCTATTAAACGACCAGTTGACTTTAGCCATTCCAAAAGAATAAACTCATTACTTGTACGAATTACAGGCGCTCGCTGGTTACGAGGTTCTTCACGCAAAGGACTTATAGGCATAAAAAAAACTCACTTTGAATTATAGTTTACCCTGAAAAAACAGGAAAATTGTCCACTAGATTTAAAAGTCTTGTATAACAAGTCTTTTCTCAACAGATGAAATATGAACAATTGAGATTTTCATCTCAAGGCCGTCTAGTTATTTACCATTAAAATGTCTTCGCGTCAGTCTTAATAATAAATCTTCAAGCAGACGCGATTTCACAATGCATTTGGTAGCTTGGCGAGAGTTTCATACATATCAGAGGGCAATGCAGATAATCTGTTCGCTACAGCGACTGCATCAGCTAAGTTGCTAAATTGACATCGGACTATATCTTGTCCATTTCCTGAAGGGAAACGCTTCCTAGCTTTGTTAGATACAGCACAAATAATCGCTAAAGCTTTGGCGAATCCATCTTTTGTTAATATTGTTTCTTGAGCAAACCCTTCAACAGGGATAAGGCAAACCTCAAACCGATAGCCCGGTCTGGGAGAAACAGCTATGTCGATATATGGTTTATCTTCTTTCCTGATTCGGCGTAAATATTGGGCTGTCAAATTAGTATCATGCAAATCAGTCCCAAGAGCGTAAGTAAAGAAACAATCTTCTGTCAGTAATTCGGGACGGGTAATTATATCCGTTGGCATAAGTTCAAGTAGTATCTGTATGTTGTCTGGGTTGGTGACACACTTTGCTGTTCGTTCTTCTTAGCACATTTTTTGACAGTCAGATGCATCACTTTCACTTTATTGGGTAAATCAGCAATATAAAATAATATAAAACACCTCCAGAATCAAAGCGTGTAGAGATTTAGATTCGGATAGGCGTCCATATAGTCAGTCAGATGACCGAAAATATTTCTCAACATCTCTAACCATAACATAGTTGACGGTTAAACTTTTTTCAAGTACTTTGAACGATGGATATTCCGTCACCAAGAACAGTGGGGTTGTATTCAATTGCGACTTTTAGATAACTAAGTATATCTATTAATTAGCTTTAATTTTTACTAAGTATGATTGTAGCTAATATTGTTTGCGATCGCATCAAAAGTAAGGTGGGCAATGCTTACCATTTGCTCAGACTCTTATTTTAGCTTATGGCCACTGCCCATCCTAAGGTTATTGTGAATGTGATACCTTCAGGAACGGAGCCGGAAAACTCCGGCTCCAGCCAGAATCCAGAATTCTTGTAAAATCAACAAGCTATAGCACGCTTAATTTTCTTATTGATTATTAAGCTTGGATATCCAAGTCTTTTGAATTCTGGATTCTGAATTTTTACCTAGACAGTACTCAAATTAGCTCGGACAATAATATCATTGAAATCTTTATCACCTCCACCTGCTAAATCTTCAAAGCCAAAGGTGTTATTCCCTAGCAGACGAATATGATCTACCCTGTCAGCGTTAGCACCCAAGAATGAGAAGTAAACTGCTGGATCATTATTGGAATTGCTATCTAAAAGGGCATCTGGTCTGCCATTGACGATAAGGAATGGTGCAAAGATAGAACCAGGCTCGAAGGTGTCAGTAAAAGTTGCCGTACCTTGGTTGTTCACCGACAAGTCAATTCCTGCAACGCGCTGACGCACTGCGGCTTGAGCATAACCAGCTTGCCCAACAAGAATATCTGCTCTACCATCGCCGTTGGTGTCAATACCACCATTCTCATCAGCTACTTCATAGAATCCGACAAAATTGTCGAATACAGCTTCTCGGTTGACAACAAAATCAGCTCTCACCCGTTGTTGAGTATCCCGTAAATCAATAAATTCTCTTTCTGGCTGACCTTGTAAACTTGTACCCAAAGGTAATGGGTCATCTGTAGACTGAATGTTTACTACCAAATTCTGAAAGTCATTAGTGCTATTACCCGAACCATCTCTCCAAGCTAAGGAGAACGCATTGTTATTTAAAGTCGTAATCCTTTGATTTGATGGGCTAGAAAACAGTACGTCAGTGGTTGGTGTGACATTAGTCAGCACATTTTCCGTTGTACTGTTTCTGACTAAATAAAATCTCAGGTTAGTATCAGATGGGAATTCTAATGACCTATTTAGAGGACTGTTACTAAACCCATTGGGTAGATTGGCAATAGCTGAGAGAATCACCTGTCCTCGTTCTAAAGCTCTGCGGGCGTAACCTGCTTCACCCGGAGCAATACCGTCAATGTTGCCTGTAGCATCATCAACAGCATATACACCGAATTCATTCACCAGCCTAGAATTGCTGCCTGTGATAGCGACTTTGAGTGTTGCCGTACTATTGTCACCTTTGATATTAAAGACATCATTACCAATGTTTGTCAGTTGTGCAAGCTGTAAAGGCTCTGGCTCTGGCTCTGGCTCTGGCTCTGGCTCTGGCTCTGGCTCTGGTTCTGGTTCTGGCTCTGGTTCTGGCTCTGGCTCTGGCTCTGGCTCTGGTTGTGGAGTCCCAAAGATGACATAGCTTTGTCCCGCCCCAGATGCACCCACAAGCAAGTCGTCTGCACCATCATCGTTGATATCCCCAGCAGCACTGACTGATGTACCTGAGGAGTCATTAGGATTAATACCGTTGATGGCAAAGCCATCGTTCGGCTCAAGGTTGGAGAGGTCGAGGCTAGCACCAAAACCGCTACTGCTGCCAAAGACTACGTAGCTCTGCCCTGCACCAGAGATGGCAAAAGGTGCGCCAATAATCAGGTCAGCGATGTCGTCGTCGTTAACGTCCCCAGCCGCACTGACTGAGAAACCTGATAAGTCAGTGTCATTGACAATCCCGTTGATGGCAAAGCCGTTGCTGCCGTCCAAACTAGAAACCTCAAGGGTGGCACCAAAACCGCTACTGCTGCCAAACACCACGTAGCTCTGCCCGGAACCAGGTGCACCAATAATCAGGTCGTCGATGCTATCGCCGTTCACGTC
>NZ_WBKM01000342.1 GCF_015714725.1 Nostoc sp. WHI | reverse complement strand
ATTCCCTACTCCCCACTCCCCACTCCCCAATTCAAAGATTTACTGTAATTTTAAGTGCGATAATACTAATGTATGATTTTGCGATTATAGGTGGGGGAATAGTTGGACTCTCTACAGCGTTGGCTTTAGGAAAACGCTATCCTAATGCGCGTATTTTAGTACTCGAAAAAGAGAGCCAATGGGCATTTCACCAAACCGGCAATAATAGCGGCGTGATTCATTCTGGTATTTACTATAAACCAGGAAGTTTCAAAGCTAAATTTTGTCGTGACGGTTCTCGATCTATGGTAGAATTTTGCCAACAGCATGGAATTGATCACGAAGTTTGCGGTAAGGTAATTGTTGCAACTGAAGAACAAGAACTGCCACGCTTAGAAAATCTCTACAAACGCGGCTTAGATAATGGCATAGAAGTCCAGAGAATTAGCCCCGAAGAAGTCAAAGAAATTGAACCTCACGTAAAATGTGTAGGTGGGCTTCGGGTATTTTCAACTGGTATTGTTAATTACAAGCAAGTTTGTTTGAAATACGCCCAGCTAATTCAAGAGCAGGGTGGAGATTTACACCTCAATACAAAAGTTCTGAAAATCTCCCCAAGTGGTAAAAATCAGGTACTAGAAACAAACAACAGTAGCTTTGAAACCCGCTTCGTGATTAATTGTACTGGATTACATAGCGATCGCACCGCCAAATTAGGTCAAGTTGAACCCCAAGCAAAAATTGTCCCATTCCGGGGAGAATACTACGAACTCACAAGAGAAAAACGCTATCTGGTCAAAACACTAATTTACCCAGTTCCCAATCCAGATTTTCCCTTCCTGGGTGTCCACTTTACCCGGATGATTGATGGTAGCGTCCATGCAGGGCCAAACGCGGTTCTATCGTTTAAACGCGAAGGTTACAAAAAAACCGACTTTGACCTGCGGGATTTTCTTGAAGTTGTCACCTATCCCGGTTTTTGGAAATTGGCAGCAAAACATGCTGATGAAGGCATCCAAGAAATCATTCGTTCCTTTAGTAAAGCAGCCTTCACCAGAAGTTTGCAAAAACTAATTCCCGAAGTTCAAGCAGAAGATTTAGTTCCCACCCATGCAGGAGTCCGCGCTCAAGCCTTAATGAACGATGGCAAGCTTGTAGACGACTTTTTGATTGTTTCGGGTCAAAACTCCATTCATGTTTGCAATGCTCCTTCTCCTGCTGCTACATCTTCTCTAGAAATCGGCAAAGCACTTGTAACCCAAATTCCCCAACTCTCGCATCTAGATAGTGTAGTAACTGCATAGATAGCATAGTTATTACTTCCGGGCTGCTAAATAAAAGGATGAATCTTGTATAGTGGGCATCTTTTCCAGCCTGGAAATACAAGAGACGGGTAAGATACCCATCCCACAAGAAAAAAGTGTAGTGCATCAATTAAGAACCGCTATAGAGTGATGCTACCTAATGGGTAATATCATGCC
>NZ_WBKM01000013.1 GCF_015714725.1 Nostoc sp. WHI | reverse complement strand
TTCATCCACCTTTGATACTCATTAACGAGTCTTTTAGCTCCATTCATCCACCTTTGATACTCATCAACGAGTCTTTTAGCTCCGTTCATCCACCTTTGATACTCATCAACGAGTCTTTTAGCTCCGTTCATCCACCTTTGATACTCATTAACGAGTCTTTTAGCTCCATTCATCCACCTTTGATACTCATCAACGAGTCTTTTAGCTCCATTCATCCACCTTTGATACTCATCAACGAGTCTTTTAGCTCCGTTCATCCACCTTTGATACTCATTAACAAGTCTTTTAGCTCCGTTCATCCACCTTTGATACTCATCAACGAGTCTTGGAACTGGATTCATTATTACCTAGCAAGCAGCTACTGTCAGCTTAGATAGGTCTGTATCACAAGTCTGTGTCAGATGCACCTTTGCGCCTTTGCGTGAGACATTCATTCCTTAATTACGAATTACAAAAAGCCAGTAATCATCCCAGCAAGTAAGATAAAACCAATCCACACGTTTTGCCGGAACATTTCACCATAAATAGGGTTAGGTAAATCTTGCTGTCTTAACCGCAGAGATTGCCAAACCCAGCCGATAGTAGCAATTGCAAGGGTAATCCAGAAAGTCAGGTGAAGATTCATCGCTACACCTAACCAAGCTAATAACAAAATTGTGCCAGCAAAGAAAATTCCAATAGCTACAGGGGCATAATTACCAAAAAATAGAGCGCTAGAATTAATACCAATGCGCTGATCGTCTTCCTTGTCGCTCATAGCATAAACAGTATCAAATCCCAATGTCCATAGTACAGTCGCGCCCCAAAGTAACCAAGTTGGTTGAGAGATGGTTTGTGTGACTGCACTCCAGCTAATCAACACGGCAAAACCCCAGGCGATAGAAAGCACCAGTTGCGGCACAGGAAATACTCGCTTTGCACCTGGATAAAGCAGAATTATTGGCACTGCTGCCACAGATAACCAGAAGCTTAACGGGTTAAGATAAAATGCTAGAACTGCTGCACACGCTAGCGATACTATCGCGACTACAATCCCAACTTTTACAGATAGGGCGCGAGAAGCAAGGGGGCGTGAGCGTGTTCTATCCACTTCTTTATCAATATCCCTATCCCACAAATCATTAACTACACACCCAGCTGCACTTGTAGCGAGAGTACCCAATACAATTACACCAACTAGAGGTAAAGGCGGTTTGCCAGAAGCTGCCAAAAACACAGCCCAAAGGGCAGGAATCATTAAAATTAACCGTCCTTCTGGTTTATGCCAGCGTAAAAGCCGGATAATTACAAGCCAAATTGGTTCTTGGGGGTGTTCTGGCGTCGTTAACATGGGATTAGGAAGTAGGTACAGAACATCTATAGAATAACGTTATTTGATATTTGTAAAAACGTAACCTAAAGTGGCAACTTAAAATACTTTTAAATAGTCACTGGGGTTAGAAGCATTAGGGTGAATATACTTAGCTCAGTTACCTTCGACCAAACTGAGGGCTGAGTATTTTTTAATTTACTCAGGACTCAGGACTCAGTTTGAGCAAGTATGTTGCAATAAATATCAGTGCCAGCTACCACGACATACCACCGTTTTCCATCATTTCTTATAGAGAGAGAAAAGTTGATGCTGAATTTATTTTCGGCTAGCGGGGAGAGCGTTTTAACTCAACCCGCCAAGCAACACCGGATTATTGCTGCCATTGACCTGGGAACAAATTCTCTGCATATGGTAGTGGTAAAGATTGACCCCACACTACCAGCTTTCAGCATTATTGCCAGAGAAAAAGAAACCGTGAGACTTGGCGATCGCAATATTGTTACAGGGGAACTCAAACCAGAGATAATTAAAAAGGCGATCGCTGCTTTAGGACGCTTTCAAGAAATTGCTAAAACTACCAACACTGAAACAATCATTGCAGTGGCAACTAGTGCTGTACGCGAAGCCCCTAATGGTAAAGATTTTTTGCACAAAGTAGAAACGGAGTTGGGTTTAGACGTTGACTTGATTTCTGGTCAAGAAGAAGCGCGACGAATCTACTTAGGTGTGCTGTCGGGGATGGAATTTCATAACCAGCCTCAGATTATTATTGATATTGGCGGTGGTTCCACAGAATTAATTTTGGGCGATGGTCATGAGCCGCGGACTCTCACCAGTACCAAAGTCGGTGCAGTCCGACTGACAAGCGAGTTAATCACCACAGACCCCATCAGCAACGCCGAGTTTCAGCATTTGCAAGCCTATGCACACGGTATGTTAGAACGTTCCGTGGATGAGGTACTAGCAAAGCTACAAGTTGGTGAATCTGGGCGTTTGGTGGGTACATCTGGCACAATTGAAACCCTGGCGATGATTCATGCACGGGAAAAGTCGGGTGTTATTCCTTCCACTCTCAATGGCTACCAGTTCAGCCTTAAAGACTTGCGAGAGTTGGTAAATCGCTTGCGGAAACTGAGTAATTCAGAAAGGGCTGCCATACCTGGGATGCCAGATAAGCGGTCTGAAGTTATACTCGCTGGCGCAGTAATATTACAGGAAGCAATGACCCTTTTGGGTACTGAGTCAGTGACAGTTTGTGAACGTTCCCTGCGGGAAGGCGTAATCGTAGACTGGATGCTGGGACACGGTTTAATTGAAGATAAGCTGCGTTACCAAAGTTCGGTTCGGGAACGCAATGTTTTAAAACTTGCTAACAAGTACCACATTAATTTAGAATCTAGCGATCGCGTGGCAGCATTTGCTCAGAGTTTATTTGACCAAACTCAAGGTACACTACACTACTGGGGAGAAGATGAGCTGCAATTACTGTGGGCAGCTGCGATATTACACAATTGCGGTCATTATGTCAGCCATTCGTCTCACCATAAACATTCTTACTACCTAATTCGCAATGGTGAATTACTCGGTTATACAGAAACCGAGATTGAAATCATTGCTAGTTTAGCGCGTTATCATCGCAAATCGCCGCCTAAGAAAAAACATGAAACCTATCAGAATTTGCTAACTAAAGAGCAGCGACAAATTGTTAGTCAATTGAGTGCAATCTTAAGATTAGCAGTGGCATTAGATAGACGACAAATTGGTGCGATCGCCCAAGTGCAATGTGAGTATTATCCACAGTTGTCCCAGTGTAATCTCATGATTTTCCCATCTAAAGCTGATGATGATTGTGCTTTAGAACTCTGGAATTTAGATTATAAAAAAGGAGTGTTTGAGGAAGAATTTGGAGTAAGATTAGTAGCAAATTTAGAAAAGTCTACTGTTGCTAGTTTTTCCTAAAAACTATGGTGCGTTAATACGGTTTAACGCACCTACATATTTACCACTACCTAAATACTAGCCTTATGATTAAAATACAAGAGCAAGATTAAAGGAGTTAGCCGATGAGTCAGATACTTAATACAGGAGTACGCTGGACAACTTACGATGTAGACCTGTTACCAGAAAATGAAGGGACACGCTACGAGATAGTTGATGGAGAATTATTTATGACCAGGGCACCTCACTTTAAACATCAGCAAACTTGTGGCAAGATTTTTCGACAACTTGATGTTTGGTCAGAGTCTACTGGTTTAGGCGAAGCTGTTATCAACCCCGGCGTTTTGTTTTCAGAATCAGATAACGTCATTCCTGATGTAGTTTGGGCTACTAAGCAAACCTTGGCGCTAACATTGGATGAAGCGGGACATTTAACTGGCGCACCAGATTTAGTAGTCGAAGTTTTGTCTTCTAGTAAGGAAGACCTAAGACGAGATAAAGAAGCTAAATTTAAACTTTATTCTTCCAGAGGAGTAAAAGAATATTGGATTGCTGATTGGCGATCGCGTAAACTAGAGGTCTATCGGCGCGAACAAAATCAACTTAAGTTGGTAGAAACCCTATTTAGTAGTGATAATATAATTTCTCCCCTATTACCTGGTTTTAGCTGTACTGTAGACCAGCTTTTCCCTGTATAAATCATTCTGCTGTATCTTGGCTAGACTTAAAATCAGAACTGAAACCAGGGAGTAGAATATGACTATTAAACGGATTATCCAACCTGGGCAAAGTTATACGTTTAGCAAATATTTTGAGCTACCTTATATAACCAAAGATATTCTCACAGATTTTGATTGTAGCTATGAAAAGAAGGTACTAGAACTACCTACTTATCTAAGAGAGATAACATATTTAGACTTTCTAAATCGCTATCTAAAACGTAATATCTCTATCTTTGATTCAGTTGCAGAAATAGCTATTAGAGAAATGTTAATTTCTCCGATTCTTGTAGAAGTTTGTGATCAAACACAATCTATTCTTTATATTGAGTACACTGTTAATGTTAGTGAACAGCTTAAAGGTACATTTGACTATTATCTAGTTTCCCAGAGTTCACTTTTAGTTATTGAGGCTAAACAATCAGATTTAAAAAGAGGATTTAGTCAGCTAGCAATAGAATTACTAGCACTAGACCAGTGGGTAGATTCCCCTAGCTCTATATTATATGGAGCTGTTACTAATGGATATGATTGGAAATTTGGATTATTGCAAAGACAGGAAAAACATATTATGGAAGATACTAAACTTTATCGCGTTCCAGAAGGTTTAGAAGAATTAGTCAGGGTACTTGTAGGAATTCTTAGTAATAGTAATTACTAGCTTGGACACTAGCCGGACTTTGTAAAAGTGCTGCAATTTATAATAACTAGAACTTTAGCTTCCGAGTTATTTCTGAATTATTCTTCAAATACCGATAAATTGTTACTGGCAAATAGTCCATTAATGCGGAGAACATTTAGCACAGAAATCAGGACTAAATTTACAATATTGGCTACCTGTCAATGGGTAAGCTGTACAATAAGGAAAACTCGTCAGTTCGACTTTGGCTGTTTGTAATTTAGAACCATTCGGCAACACTTCAGTAACTTTGGTTTTATCAGCCAGAAGAATAGCTACAAGTTTCGGGAAAGCAACGCAAGCAGCAATATTGAGCAGCGTTAATAGTGTAACGTCTATCAAATTCATAGGTAATCATCTCCTGAGAAAAATAGGGGATCGCTGTTTTAGATGTAAGCACAATGTATAAAATTGATGTTTAGTCAATCTATTGTCTACAATCTATGTAATTAACCTTAACATAAAGTTTTGTAAATATAAACGTGGAATTCTGGGAATTATCATACACAAAAGGGAATGTGGATAATGAGGAGAGTTATTGTAGCGTAATAACAAAATAAGCTGAAAAAACAAGCAGTTTTTTACAATATTTAGGTAAGGTGTTATGTCAAAAATCCAGCCTGCATCTTCTTTTTTATCTAACATCAGTGAGCGAGAACGCCAGGCATTAAAGCGGTTGGTAGATTACACAAAAGTGGAATCGCTACCAGAAATTTGGCCTTTGGCAGCTGAGCGATTTGGTGATGTTGTCGCTCTCCGCAGCCCTCATACTAAACCAGAGGTAGCGATTACTTATACCCAGCTAGCAGAGCAAATGCGACTATTCGCTGCCGGGTTGCAGGCGTTGAGAGTAAAGGTAGGCGATCGCATTTCCCTGATTGCTGACAACAGTCCTCGCTGGTTTATTGCTGATCAAGGCATAATGACTGCTGGAGGAGTTGATGTAGTGCGTAGCTCCCAAGCAGAAAAAGAAGAACTGTTGTTTATCATAGCTAATAGTGGCAGTACGACACTGGTAGTTGAGGATTTAAAAACACTTAAAAAACTGCAAGACCGTCTCAACGATTTACCAATTCAACTGGTAATCTTACTTTCGGATGAAGCACCACCAACAGAAGGAAGCTTAAAGGCGCTGAACTTTTCACAGTTGATCGAAATTGGAGTAAATCACAATTTTGTGCCAGTCAAGCAAAATCGTGACGCTCTGGCAACCCTAATTTACACCTCTGGCACTACAGGCAAACCCAAGGGTGTAATGCTGTCTTATAGTAATTTGATGCACCAAGTAACAACATTTGGGACAGTATTGCAACCAAACGCAGGCGATATGGTTCTCAGTATCCTGCCCTCATGGCATAGCTATGAACGGACTGTTGAATATTACTTATTATCTCAAGGTTGCACACAAGTTTATACCAACTTACGCTCTGTAAAAGGGGATTTGAGACAATTTAAACCCAACTACATGGTAGGTGTACCGCGTCTGTGGGAATCGATTTATGAAGGAGTTCAAAAGCAATTTCGCGAGCAACCAGCGAATAAGCAACGCCTAATTAACTTTTTATTGGGCATTAGCGAAAAATATATCAAAGCGCGGCGAGTTGCTCAGGGATTGAGTTTAAATAATCTTCATGCCTCAGCCGTCGAACGATTAGCAGCTAGGATACAAGCATCTGCTTTGTTACCCCTCCATGCCTTGGGAGAACGACTGGTTTATGCCAAGGTGCGGGAAGCCACAGGAGGACAAGTTAAGCAGATGATTAGTGGCGGCGGTGCCCTTCCTAGACACATAGATAACTTCTTTGAAATTATTGGTGTGCAGATTTTGCAAGGTTATGGCTTGACAGAAACTTCTCCTGTTACCCATGTGCGGCGTCCTTGGCGGAATTTGATTGGTGCATCAGGGCAACCACTTCCGGCTACAGAAGCTAAAATTATAGACCCTGAGACAAAAGCGCCTCTACCAATAGAGAAGCGAGGCTTGGTATTGTTGAGGGGGCCGCAGATTATGCAAGGTTATTATCAAAATCCTGAAGCGACAGCGAAAGCAATTGATGCTGAAGGTTGGTTTGATAGCGGCGATTTGGGTTGGCTGACACCACAAGACGACTTGGTGCTGACTGGCAGGGCGAAGGATACGATTGTATTAACTAACGGGGAAAACATTGAGCCGCAGCCGATTGAAGATGCATGTTTGCGATCGCCATACATCGATCAAATTATGCTCGTCGGTCAAGATCAGCGCAGCCTGGGAGCCTTAATTGTCCCCAATCTCGAAGCTTTAGAAAAATGGGCAGCCACTCAGAATCTAACACTGGATATACAGAAGGATCAGATTACTTCCTCATCTAGTCAAAAAATTGACTTGGAGAGTAAAATGATCCAGGATTTATATCGGCAAGAATTAAATCGGGAAGTGCAAAATCGTCCAGGCTATCGACCGGATGACCGCATCGGGACGTTCAAACTCATTCTGGAACAGTTTTCCATCGAAAATGGTTTGATGACACAAACACTAAAAGTTCGCCGACACGTCGTTACGGAACGCTATCGCGGTATTATTGACGGCATGTTTGCCTGATGATTCCACCTGCTAACTATAAGAGTGAACGTGAAATATTTATGGATGTCTCCAAATCTAATTTGCTTCTGAAACGCGTTGTTAACGTCAAAGTTATTGTTACTCCCCTTTGGAAAGAGGAAGTACAACAGCAGCTACAAACGCAGATCAATCAAATCGACCAGCAACTGCAACAGCTAGAAGTCGAAGGACAAAGAGCGATCGCGGCAATTCAAAAGCAGAGTCTGCAACCACCCGGCCCCCAGACCCTCCAACAAATCGACAATATCCAACTCCAAGTCAATCAAAAGAAAAGTGAACTTCTAGAGCAGAAAAATCAATTGCTGCAAAACCTCCAGCAAGTACAGTTTCTTCAGCAGGATCAGGAAGTCAACCAATTCCAAATGGAAGGCTTTTTTCGGGTAGAAACCGGAGATAACCTGATTAGCAAAATGCAGGTCGAAATCGTTCTGCGCGATGGCATTGTAGAAGAAATTCGCGGCGACATTTAAATTTGTCATTAGTCATTTGTTCGTTGTCATTTGTTTTGTGACCAATGACCAATGACTAATGACAGATGTGATTTAACTTAGTTTGGGAGCGGCTGCCAGCCCAACATTCCACCTGGGAGCCAGCCCAAACAATTTGCCATACTGGAGGTGAGCTAATAAAAAGCGATCGCCCAAAAGTGGTCATCTCAAATCGATATTTAACTGCACCAACTGGATCATCACTCCGCTTGATTTGCGTAATCGTCACTAAGGCATGATTTCGTTGCGGATAAGCTACCTCTACCTTTCGCGTTGCTCCCGCTAATGCTGGATCGTCAAAGGCACTTAGGGCAAGGGTAGCAGGATCACTACCTTGGAGAGATGAGTTGATCCTTTCTAGAGGTATAGTTTTATAATCGGAACGTTCTGGGTATGCCACAACCTCTTGAGACTGATGTATTACTCCCACCTGCTGAGTTTGCCTATCATTAGTCTCAATAATCGGTACAGATTGCTGGGGCTGGGTAATATAAACTCCAGCGCCAGCAGTGGCAAAGATACTTAGTATCACAATCAAAAAGAATTTCAAGTTTGCCGACATAACATTAAACAGGAATTTCAAACAGGTTTATTACCAATTTTGAATTCTAGATTTAACTGCATTCCATATCCTCTACCTGTGAGAAACTCCCATATCTTAAGCAGTGGTATGAGGAATATCAGTATATGTAGCAATCCTATTTGATTTGTGAGAAACTCGTGATGGTTTTTGAAATTCAACAACCAAAAAGAGATATTAAGTAATCATTGAGGATAGCTCTATACTAGAGACCTCTAAGTTATGTTTAGGTTCCCGGAGTCAAGGGTCATTCAATTTTAGATTTTGAATTTTGGATTTTGGATTGAAGGAGGAATCTAAAATTGGCAGAGTTAGGAACTTCCCCCTGCTCCCCCAATGCCCAATGCCACAACCAAAATATAAAATCTCCATCCAAAACTCTGCCGCCAAGATACAATTCGATGTGGCAAAAGCTGTTAAAGTCCATAAATTATTGATTTTTAAACCACCCTATGAGCATTCACGAAGTATTTATGCCGGCGCTGAGTTCTACCATGACCGAAGGCAAAATAGTCTCCTGGGTGAAATCGCCAGGTGACAAAGTGGAAAAAGGCGAAACAGTGGTGGTTGTAGAGTCAGATAAGGCAGATATGGATGTAGAAACCTTTTATGAAGGGTTTCTGGCACATATCATAGTGCAAGCTGGTGACACTGCCCCGGTAGGATCTGCGATCGCCTTTATCGCCGAAACGGAAGCTGAAATTGAACAGGCGAAATCTCTTGCCAATTCTGGTGGCGTGGCAGCTACTAGTACCTCTTCCCCTGAATTAATCCCCGCCACAGCCTCATCTGCAACACCTGCCTTAGCGTCTCAAAACGGGTCTAACCACAAAGAAGGAAGGCTTATAGCTTCACCCCGTGCCCGTAAGTTAGCCAAAGAACTCAAAGTTGATTTGACTACACTCAAAGGCAGTGGCCCCCACGGTCGCATCGTCGCCGAAGATGTAGAAGCATTGTCTAATAAAGGCAAGCAACCCACTACCACCCCAATTGCCCCACTAGCACCTGTAGCAACCAGCGCCCCAGTTACACCCTCAGCACCTCGGACACCAGCATCCACACCCGTGGTGGCAGCTGTTCCTGGTCAAATCGTGCCTCTAACTACCTTCCAAAATGCCGTAGTGCGGAACATGGTAGCCACCATATCAGTGCCCGTCTTCCGGGTCGGTTATACAATTACTACCGATGGATTAGACAAACTTTATAAACAAATTAAATCCAAAGGCGTGACAATGACAGCGCTACTGGCGAAAGCTGTAGCGGTGACGTTACAAAAACACCCACTTCTGAATGCCAGCTACTCAGACCAGGGCATTGTCTATCATTCTGATATCAACATTGCTGTAGCTGTGGCGATGGATGATGGCGGATTGATTACGCCTGTGCTGCAAAATGCAGAAGCAGTGGATATTTATTCTCTATCGCGGACTTGGAAGTCTTTGGTAGAACGTGCGAGGGCAAAACAACTACAGCCCCAAGAATACAACAGTGGTACTTTTACCCTGTCCAATTTGGGGATGTTTGGCGTAGATAAATTTGATGCGATTTTACCGCCTGGACAAGGTTCGATTTTAGCGATCGGGGCATCCCGTCCGCAAGTAGTAGCAACAGCCGACGGTTTGTTTGGCGTGCAGCAACAAATGCAAGTCAATATTACTTCTGACCACCGGATTATTTATGGTGCCCATGCTGCGGCGTTCTTGCAAGATTTAGCAAAATTGATTGAGACGAATTCTCAATCTTTGACAATGTAGTTTTGAAAAGTCATCAAATTTACACATTAGCGCTATAGGCAAGCAGCAGTTTGTCTTAGAGTAGCGCTAATAACAAACAATACTTACACTTAAATTTTTCTGAACAAACTATGTCGAGACGTGGTATTGCTGCGTCTCTATATGAGTTTATGTCTAAGCTAATACCACAGTGACATACGACAACACCCTGAAATATTTAGTTGAGCAGTATCCAGAAGATTTTATCCGCTACTTACTCGCATCTGAGGCAACGGATATCCAAATTCTCAAAACAGAATTAAATCAAGAACCAATCCGTGCCGACTCAGTAACCTTTTTGCAAACTGCCAATAAAATACTGCATTTAGAGTTTCAAACATTACCAGCATCGACTCCACCCTTACCCCTACGAATGTTGGACTATTGGGTGCGGCTGTATCGCCAATACAACTGCGATATTGAGCAGGTAGTAATTTTTCTTAAACCCACAACTTCACAAGCTGTATTTATAGATCAATTTACTGCCCGCAATACTACCCACCGTTACCGCGTCATCCGAATCTGGGAACAAGATCCAGAACCGTTGCTGTTATCTCCTGGTTTATTGCCTCTGGCAACTTTGGCGCGAACAGATTCTCCTCAAAGCTTACTCCGACAAGTGGCAGATCAGGTGAGTAAGATTGAAGAAGCAGCTACAAAGCAAAGTATCTCGGTATGTACCCAACTTCTAGCAGGGTTGGTATTCGAGCCAGAACTCATTCGTCAGTTTTTAAGGAGAGAAGATATGAAAGAGTCTGCAATTTATCAAGAAATTCTCCAAGAAGGACTCCAAGAAGGCAGAGAACAAGGTATTGAACAAGGTATTGAACAAGGAAGACAATCAGAACTCAGGCTAGTGATGCGTTTACTAACTCGTCGGCTCGGTTCAATTAATTCTCAGTTACAATCTCGGCTGCAAAATTTGCCCATAGCTGAGTTAGAGAACTTGGGTGAAGTATTACTAGATTTTGCCACTGAGGCTGATTTGATAAATTGGCTGAATACAGTAGAAACTTAGAGCGATTAATCACTTACAAGCTAGTACAAAAAAGATAGGAGCATCACACCAAGCTCCGTGTTCTGTTGTTGTGATTAAAACTCCTATTTGCTTCATACTTTTCTGCTAGTTACAAAAAAAGTCAGATTTTCGTATTAAGCTCCTTGCTCGGTTGCCTCTGCTTCAATTTTTTGACGATAGTCTGCTTTTAATTCTGCCATTTGCTCTAATGAAACCTGTAACAAGGGGTTTTCTCTAGGATAAAACCATCCTCCATTCCATTGTCTAGCTTGCTCTAAATTGCGGTAGAAACCTAGCTGTTTGGTCTTTACTTCAATATCTTTATTGTCTAACTCACAGGAGTTCAGGAGCATCTTTGGCGTTGCTCGCTAGTATTTTGTTTAGGTGTAATTTGGCGATTTGAAATTTAAAATATGCAACCGAGATGAAAGCTGTAATTCTGTTATCTGGGGGATTGGACTCTTCCACAATTTTGTACAAAGCTAAGGCTGATGGCTGTGAATGTTATGCTATTTCCTTTGATTACCAGCAGCGACACCGACGAGAGTTACAATCAGCTCTCCTTGTCGGTCAAAAAGCTGAGGTTGTAAAACATCAAGTGGTTAATTTTGACTTACGAAAATGGGGCGGTTCGGCACTTACAGACGACGCTATTGATTTACCCCAAGAGCGTTCTCTGAATGAAATGTCTCAAAATATTCCTGTAACCTATGTTCCGGCTCGTAATACAATTTTTTTAAGCTTTGCTCTTGGTTACGCCGAAGCGATCGCAGCACAATGTGTCTATATCGGCGTCAACGCCTTAGATTACTCAGGATATCCTGATTGTCGCCCCGACTATATCCAAGCAATGCAAGAAGTATTCCGTCTCGGAACCAAACAAGGGCGTGAGGGACAACCAATTAGTATTGTTGCACCCCTGATCAACCTGAAAAAAACTGAAATCATTCAACTAGGTAACCAATTGGGAGTTCCTTGGAATCTAACTTGTTCTTGCTATAACGGTGGTGATGTCGCCTGCGGCGTGTGTGATTCTTGTCGCTTGCGGCTAGCAGCTTTCGCCGAATTGGGACTTGTTGATCCACTCGCCTATGCTTCTTGAGTTAGGAGTAGAGACGCGATTAATCGCGTCTCTACTTCCTCAATTCTTAACTCTCAACTCCTAACTCTTCCAAGCGTCGGAGTTGAATTTGATGTAGGCGTGGCCCAACAACTGATACTATAGTGAATTCGACATTTTGATAACAGAAGGTTTCCCCTTTAGCAGGAATTTTTTGTAACTGATACATCAAAAAGCCCCCCAGTGTCTGGTATTCTCTTGTCAAGGGCAAATCGAGATGCAAAACTTCGTTGAGGTCTTCGAGGTTGATTTGTGCCTGCACCAAAAATTTCTGCTCATCTAACATTTGGATCAGCAAGTCGTCGCTGCTTTCAGGTTCGCCGGCGTCGCCAATGATTTCGGCAATGACATCTTTGATTGTCACCAGTCCCACAGTACCGCCAAATTCATTTACTACCATGACCATAGCTGGTTTCTCTTGCTGCATCATGGGCAAAAGTTCACTCAAGGGCGTGTGTTCGGGAACGAATCGGACGGGACGCATCCAAGGTTGGATCTGTGTCTCTAAACTTAGCTTTCCTACAGCCAGAGGTTGTGCCAAATCTTTAAAATAAACAATACCGCGAACATCGTCTAAAGATTCACCAATTACGGGATACCGAGAGTAACCCGTAGAAGCCATTTCCTTGAGTAATGTATCGAAGGTAGCATCTTTTGGTAAGGCGACAATACTGGTACGGGGGATCATCACAGCTTGGGCCATGACATCCCCAAACTCAAAGACATTATTGAGCAATTCTCGCTCCGCACGCTGTAAACCAGTAGATCCCCATTCTGTAGAGATAATCAGTTGCAATTCTTCGGGAGTCACAGGCGGCCTCCAGCCTTGACCTGTGTATTGGATACCAAAAATACGCAATAAGCAACGAGTTGATTGGTTGAGAATCCAAATGAAGGGGTTGAAAAAACGAACGATCGCTTTTACCGAAGGCCCCAAAAATCTAGCTAGCTGTTCTGAGTACAGCATAGCTAATGATTTGGGACATAGTTCTCCAATCACAATTTGCAGATAAGCAATTAAGAAAAAGGCGATGGGAATTGATAGAGAATGAGCTATGAAGGTAGTCATCCCACTGGGTAAAGGCCAGGATTTTAACCAGGCATTCACCAGCACCACAATCGTACTTTCTCCAATCCATCCCAGTGCCAAGCTAGAGAGGGTAATGCCTAACTGAGTGGTAGATAGCAGTCGGTCGATACTACGTTGTAGCATCTCCACAGCGATCGCTGGAATATCCCCAGCCTTAACTAGCTGGTGAATACGCGATCGCCGCACGCTCACCATCGAAAATTCCGCCGTCACAAAAAAGGCATTTATGGCAATCAGTAGTAGCACTGACAACAACCGCAGCGCCACGTCTGTCCAAATTAAATTAGGAAAACCACTCACCACCAAAGCTCGTGTAAAACTCACGCCCTCCATTCTTGAATTTTGGATTTTGGATTTTGAATTTTGGATTAAATTTTGGATATTAGGGATTAGGTAAATTACTTAGTACCAAGTCCCCAATCTAAAATCTAAAATCTAAAATCTAAAATCTCCAGTTGCCCCATCTACCTTTCTACAGGAATATTTGATGCCTCAAGCTTCAATTCTTGAGCTGGATAATCAGTTAGAGCGAGTGATATCTTTTTGACATCATCAAGTAAAGCCGTGGGAATGCTCACCGTACCTGTAAATGTTGGCCCATTTACAGGCAATTCTGTTGGTAAACCCTCTGTACTAGCACTCAGGGTTCGTCCTTTGTCATCGGTAACATCTAAAAAAGTGTATAGGAAGCGCACAGAATCTTTACCTTTGTTCTGCATTTTTACTTTCAGTAGCAAATCGCCACCAGAGTAGCGAGCAGATTGCACAGTCATGGTTACGCCCTTGCTCTGGGCAATAACCGGAAAACCTGGTAGGGGTTTTTCTTCAACTACTTCTGGAGGTTTTTCCTCTGGCTTCTGCTTGCTGCTATTGGTTTCTTCATCATCTTCCTCTAGCTTTTCCGATTTAGCCGCCTTGGTCTTACCCTCAATTCGCGCCTTGACAATTTTCAGAATCTCTTGCTCTTTTAATAGCAGTAGCCCTCCCTGTTGGGAGCTATTTGCCTTACTGCTGGCAAATTTGGTTGTGGGACGCCCATCTGGTGTGCTAACGCCTTTAAGTGCTGAACTCCCCAGTTCAAACCCCAAGAACGCGCTTACAGAACCTGCTCCCAACATCAGGATTAACAAAATCAAAGTAAGAAGTACAGTAGAATTTATTTTCATCGTTGACAAGCTATCACATAAGAATGCTGGTCTTAAGAAGATTGAAGCTTTTGACCTCAATCCTTAAAGGAACTTAATCAATATTAGTTTGCACTATTTCATGATTAAATTATGTAGTATAAAAATCTGGTAAATTATTGTCCAGTATTAACAAGTGGTAAGTTTGTGCTATAATCACACAATTGGCTAAACTTAGTGCATGAGCTATTTTCCTCACTCTAAAATTAGCAAATAAAGTTGACCTAAGAGTTGAACTAATTGACTCAAAGGAAGCCGAAACACATAAGACAAGCGCCTTTGGCCGATTGGGGAGGCAGCGAACTCATAATTCGCCTTCAGGCTGGTTCGATTCCAGCAGGGCGCACTGAATCATCAAAAAGCAGTAATGTATTATTTTATCAGGCTCTCAATGATGACTGGGACATGAATAATACTACATTATCTTGAGCATTGACCGAAACTAGGGTGTAGGGTGTGGGGTGTGGGGTGTAGGGTCAAAAGAAAAAACTCTCTTAT
>NZ_WBKM01000048.1 GCF_015714725.1 Nostoc sp. WHI | reverse complement strand
TGACAACACAGCGCGGTTGTGGACGCTCAACGGGCAACTGCTCCAAGAATTCAAAGGGCATCAAGGCTTAGTCAATAGTGTGAGTTTCAGCCCGGACGGCAAAACCATCGCCACGGCATCTGATGACAACACAGCGCGGTTGTGGACGCTCAACGGGCAACTGCTCCAAGAATTCAAAGGGCATCAAGGCTTAGTCAATAGTGTGAGTTTCAGCCCGGACGGCAAAACCATCGCCACGGCATCTGATGACAACACAGCGCGGTTGTGGACGCTCAACGGGCAACTGCTCCAAGAATTCAAAGGGCATCAAGGCTTAGTCAATAGTGTGAGTTTCAGCCCGGACGGCAAAACCATCGCCACGGCATCATCTGACGGGACAGCGCGGTTGTGGACGCTCAACGGGCAACTGCTCCAAGAATTCAAAGGGCATCAAGGCTTAGTCAATAGTGTGAGTTTCAGCCCGGACGGCAAAACCATCGCCACGGCATCTGATGACAACACAGCGCGGTTGTGGCCTGTGGATAATTTAGACCGGTTGTTGGTGCGGGGTTGCGATTGGCTGCATGATTATTTGCAGAATAACCCCAATGTGACCGATCGCCATCTCTGTGACGATATCAAGTAAAAGCCAAGGGAAAAATTATGCATAGCTGGATTAATATCAGCTTGCCAGATAAAACGTCGTTGCGATCGCAACGAAGTGCAGTGATGCGATCGCCAGAAAACAGATTCCCATTGTACGATAGGCGATCGCCTGCATCAGCCATTTTGCACCATCCAAACCAGTTTGCCCAAAATTTGCTCAACCGGCGGTAGTGGATAATCGTTCAGGTCAATCGTCACAGTTTGCCCTTCTAGTTTAAGAAACCGCCAAACTGTACCACTCGTTACCGTTCCGTAGATGATTGAAATCGGCTGCTGCTTCTGTTGATTAAAGCGTTGATCTGCCACCATCTCGGCTAAACATTGTCCCAGTGCTGGTTTAAGGTCTTCTTTCTTCGCTTCCACCAAAACCACCGCAGGAGCCTTAATAAACAACTGCTCTGGAGAGCGACTAATGAGAAAATCGACATCACCCGTCAAATCAACCTCTGGCTGCACGCTGAACTCTTCACCCGAAAAGACACTAATTTGTCCTTTGAACTGACGTTTGACTTCTAACAAAACTGGATTGATAATACCTTCAGAACGCGCTTTTTCTGTACTGACTGCGATCGCCCAAGGCAGCGTTTCTTTCAGTGTATCTTTGAGTAAAGAACTTGGATTGACTGGGGAAATTTCAGGAAAAAAGCGATCGCCCTCAATGATCGTGAGTTGAAAATCCTCTACAGCTTTACTGAGGGTAAATTCACTATAAGGCATCAGGATTTTCCCTATTATTTTCTTATATAAAAACTATTTAATTAACCCGTAGCGACCAAGATGCTTTCAATCCCACACCCGCCGCAAATTCAAGACAAAACCCGGCAACACTGCTTCACCCGACAATTCCCCCGGATTCTCCAACACTTCCACATCTTTATCCGGTCGATAAATTTCCACCCGTCGCTGCTGCGGATTGATTAACCAGCCCAATCTCGCGCCATTGTCGATATACTCCCTCATTTTATCTTTTACGGACTTGAGGGTATCTGAACTAGAGCGTAACTCCACCACAAAGTCAGGGCAAATATTCGCAAACGTTCCTTTTTGTTCCAAAGTCAGCGCCTCCCATCGTTCTCCACTCACCCAAGAGGCATCAGGGGAGCGAGTCGCACCATTAGGTAAAATGAAGCCTGTAGAAGAGTCAAAGGCTTTACCCGGTTCACCCGCATTCCGCCACCATAAATACAACTCCCCTGAAATGTTCCAATTGCGTCTCCCAGTTTCCCAGCCTGTTGGTGGGTTCACTATTAACTCTCCTTTTGCGGTTCTTTCCAGTCTCAAGTCTCGGTTGGCTGCGGCTAAAGCAGCAAACTGTTCTTGGGTAACATACAGCCCAATGGACTTGGGCAACTCAATCAATAGGGTTTCGATTTCTGGACTAGCGGGTGTTTGTACCATGTTGACCTCTTACCAATAGGGATTCGGTAAATGATGCCTACCCTATTAACTAACAAATTCTACAAGCTTTCTTAGCGTCCGCCTCCGGCACTGTACGATCGCCCAAGGGTATCGAACGCAAGCGCAATTGCAGATAATTATAAGCGATCGCAATGACTGCGGGTTTTTTCTCTATGAAACGCTAGGCGATCGCAATGACTGCGGGTTTTTTCTCTATGAAACGCTAGGCGATCGCAATAACT
Organism: Nostoc sp. WHI; assembly: GCF_015714725.1. GTDB lineage: Bacteria > Cyanobacteriota > Cyanobacteriia > Cyanobacteriales > Nostocaceae > Nostoc. The sequence goes on along the minus strand of NZ_WBKM01000048.1, from coordinate 22,419 downwards.
GCGGGTTTTTTCTCTACGAAACACTAGGCGATCGCAATGACTGCGGGTTTCTTCTCTACGAAATGCTAGGCGATCGCAATAACTGCGGGTTTCTTCTCTACGAGACGCTAGGCGATCGCAATGACTGCGGGTTTCTTCTCTACGAGACACTAGGCGATCGCAATGACTGCGGGTTTCTTCTCTACGAGACGCTAGGCGATCGCAATGACTGCGGGTTTCTTCTCTACGAGACGCTAGGCGATCGCAATGACTGCGGGTTTCTTCTCTACGAAATGCTAGGCGATCGCAATGACTGCGGGTTTCTTCTCTACGAGACGCTAGGCGATCGCAATAACTGGGAGTGCAACATTTGCTTAGTCTCGGTTTTGCCAACAATTTTGCCACAACTTTGCCAAAAGATACAAAAAATGTCCCCAATTTTGCCAATATAATAATATTATTTCCCCAAATTCACTTGGCAAAAATCGGCATGAGTGAAAAACCCATAGAAGATAACGGTAAGGCTTTTCTCGTTCTACTTTTGCCCATCTCGTTTTTGATTATTTTCCTGGTTGCTACCTGGAGACTTTTACTAGCGTTAATTGTGTTGGTAATTGGCTTCAAGCTTTGGCAGGAATATCAATGGCAACAGTGGACTGTTCGAGTTAACCCAATTTTTCATCAGTTGGTTCGCGAAAATCAGGGCAGACTTACGCCAATGGACTTGGCAATCAGGGGCAATTTTCCTGGAACAACGGCAAAACGCTACTTGGATACTAAAGCCTCGGAATTTGGTGCCAGTGTACTGAACTCCGAAGATGCGGGGCAGTCTTATTACTTTATAACTGCCAGCATTCTCGGCAATATCCTCGACAGTAGTGAGCCTGTTAAAGAACTTACTGCTCAACCAGTTTCTAAAACTGCCCGATCGCTCTTAGCACCACCGCCACAAACTTTACAGGAGGAAGAACTAGAAACCGAATCATTGCCAGAGCTAACCCATGAGGAAGCTAAACGATCGCTGGAAAAACAGTTAGTTTTTGGCTCTCTGATCCAATCCGAACTCGCCAAACGGCTAAATGTCTATTCCAGCACGGTTTATAAACGGCGAAATGATCCAGAATTTCCTGAGTGGAGTCGCGGCAAAGATCCTGATAGTATTGCCTGGTCATACTCGGAAAAAACTAAGGAGTTTTTCCCAGTGGAGGAAGAAGGATAACAATATTAACAAGAAAGAATTCAGGAGTCAGGAGCCAGAATTCAGAATTGAATTATGTGCGACACTTCGACAAGCTCATTGACCACTGGTAGATAGCGCAGCGCGTTCGCTCTTAGCGTCTCGGAGAGAAGGATTCCACGTACCCCCTTGCTCAAGCAGCGTCTCGTAGAGAGGTTCTAAATAAATGGGTTTAAGTCCCTCCCTTAATTGATTCTGAATTCTGAATTCTGAATTCTGTATTCTTCTTCAATTACTTTTGATTTTTGAATTCTAAACCCACAGCTTCGTTGATGGAATTTAATCCGCTTTGTTCTAGTTTGTCTAGCAAACCTTGAAGAATCCGGCGTACCATCAGCGGCCCTTCGTAAATCCAGCCTGTATAAACTTGGATTAGGCTAGCACCAGCAATAATTTTTTCCCAAGCATCTTCTGGGGAAAAGATGCCACCAACGCCAATAATTGGGATTTGTCCTTGAGTTTGCTGCCAAATAAAACGAATTACCTCAGTGGAGCGATCGCGCAATGGTTCACCGCTAATTCCGCCAGCTTCTGACTGGGGTGATTTACCCGTTTGGTCAATCACCTGGGTTTTTAATCCATCACGGCTGATGGTGGTGTTAGTGGCAATAATTCCTGCCAGTTGGTAGGTCTTAGCCAAAGAAATAATGTCAGCGATCGCAACCCAATCCAAATCTGGGGCTATCTTGACAAAAATTGGTTTTTGTGCAGTATTTTCTTGTTGTAATAATTCTAAGATGGCACTGAGCATCGAAGCATCTTGGAGCGATCGTAACCCTGGTGTATTGGGAGAAGAAACATTAACAACAAAATAATCTCCCAAATCCTTGAGTAAGCGAAAACTATCGAGATAATCTTGTGCAGCTGTTTCTAGGGGAGTTATCTTAGATTTACCCAAATTTATCCCTATGGGTATTGACTGGGTTAATTTCTGTTTTTCCTGTGCCAAACGTGCCGCCATTGCTGCTGCACCACTATTATTAAAGCCCATCCGATTGAGAGCAGCTTTGTCTAACGGCAAGCGAAACAAACGGGGACGCGGATTTCCTGGCTGTGCGTGAAAAGTTACAGTTCCTAGTTCCGCAAAGCCAAAACCCAGGTTAGACCAAATGCTAGCAGCGACTCCATCCTTGTCAAAGCCAGCTGCTAACCCTACGGGATTTGGGAAGTTTAGCCCAAACAAATTTTGTTCTAGACGTGAATCGTAGAGGCACAGGGATTTTTGTAAGCGTTGGTTTACCCAACTAGCAGGGGTTTGCGATAGCCAGCTAAAACTGCGAATCGTCTGCTGGTGCAACCACTCAGGGTCTGGTTTTACCACATTGAACAAAAGCGGACTAATTGCAAATTTATAAATATCCATTAGCTTTGATTTTTGGATCTAGTACTTTGTCAAGCTAGTTTTGACGGTTTTTAGTAAGGACTTGAGTGCTGAAAAAATAAGGACTAAAGTCCTGACTACAAACTTGCTTATCCATCAATTTAAACTTGGCTAGAGTATTAGCACAGATCATTTGAAATGGGAGAGTTGAGGGTACGGAATGTGGTTATAATAAATCGGCGGGTATGTAATTTCCGCACAAGTATTTGGAACGATTGTGTTTTACCAATCAAATAAAAGAGCCAACTTTTAGTGTGTGAGGGTAAGTTTATGAGTACTTTGAAAATTTTATCCATGTCTACTGCTGGAGCAACATTTATCGCTCTGAGCTTAGGATTAGGAATACAACAGACGCAAGCATACACTCTTTTTAATGACCAGACAACTTTTCAGAATCAACTAGACAATTTTATTGTTGATGATTACGAAAGTTCTGGATATCTTAATGGTGATATTCTTAACCAGCCAGGCTTAGTCATTCATACCAATGCTTCCATGAGTAGCGTGCTTGATGAGACGCGATATCAGTCAACAACTACATTTGAGGGTAATGGATTTCCACCTGGCTCTGGGTATAACCTGATAGTAGCAAGAGGCTCTGGTAACAGATATTGTACTGGTTGCAATGGTTCTTTCTTGTTAGATTTTACCCAAGCATCTGTAGCGAATGCACTTGGTGTATTTGGTGCAGGTTTTGATATATTAGCTGACACTGATTACTTTGCTCATGTCACTTTTGGAGATAATACTGAGCAAGATTTTTCATTAGCAGGCAAAAACTTTTTTGGCATTACATCTGATACGAGTATTAAGAGTTTTAATATTGGACTTGTGGGTGGGCAGCCAACTATTGAGGGTTACATCGAGATTGACAACTTGACAATTGGCTCAAAATCTATACCTGAAGCTGACACAATCGGATCAATAGTAGCAGTTGGATTTTTTGGGATTATGTTAAAGAAAAAACTCGCTGTGAAAAAAGCCTAAATAGCTCTTAGGCATTTGCAACAAATAAATATATTCAATATAACCCGTCGAACTCACGTTGATTTAAATCATGCCCACGTAACTTTTTTCAGCATTTGTTTCTAACAGGTTGCATAAAAAATACCCTCACTTATGGGTAAGAGTATTGGAATATTGCTATGAAATAAAACACTTCTTTAACTGTATAACAAGGACGAACTTATCCTGCTTAGGAGGCTTTTTGCTTACGCTTTATCATCCAGCCCATGACACCAGCAAGTGCTACGACACCAAGAGTACTGGGTTCAGGAACAGAGGTAATCGCTACTTTCGTTCTGAAGATGGCATAATTGCGATCGCTGCTCGAGTCGTTGTCCAGCGAGTCATGCCATATAAAGTTTGCTTGCGAAGATATACCTGGAATCGTACCCCAAGGAGCAGTTCCTTGTGGAGCCGAGGCCTGTGGGATATTCCAACTAGCGCTACCTATTTCGCTAGCGACAGTTGTTAATAAAGGAACATCACCAAACTCACCCGGATTTGCACCACTACCAATTTGGTATACCCAATCGCTGGTATTTGATAAGAGGGAACCGCCATCAGGCAATTTGAACTCGCCTATCCAGTTTTGTGGTCCGCCATCATCCCAAGCTAGGACATACAAGTAGTCTCCGTCATTGGCATTGAAGTTGAAGATTTCAGGCAAAGACCAGTTAAATACGCCAGGATTGCCAGATGTACCCTTCTCGTTTCTACCAACAAATGTCAACTCGCTACCGTCCACTTTACCGTAGTAAAGACCATAATGGTTATCTGCTGTAAGGGTTGCTGTAACACTGACAGCGTGCGCCGAAGTTGTTCCAGCTAACAATAAAGCAACTGATCCTAACATCCCTGTAAGCCTAAGTTTGAGAGAATTAGGACTTGAAGTGAAAGTAAAACTCATTTTGCTCTCCAAAAAAGCTCAAATTTAGATTGTACTGACACACATCGTCAAACAACAGACGTATTATATTGATAAAATACTTAATTGCGATCGCTATTTGAGCTTTTTACAAAATAAACATAATGTATTATTTATTTTTTTATAAAAGTAAATATATTTAAGCCATAGTATCCAAGGGTTGCGGCTTTTTTACAGTATCTTTACTTAAAATAAAGCTTCTATAAAGTGATAACTGTTCACTGTTCATTGATTTGAGAGTCTTGTCTGGACGAAATGCGTGACAGCCTATTACTCAGAGTCCTTTTCTGGGCATCTTATATATTACAAGTTATGTTAAGCAATAAATCAGATGGGGCAGCCGCAAAAATCTATAGCCGCCGAACAGCAGATCCTTTTGTTAGGGCGCGTCCTCCAGAGCCTTAGGGAAGAAGATGATGTTGACGTTCTGATTGAAACTACTATTTCTTATCTCAAAGAGCAGTTTGACTACAGACTGATTTGGATTGCTCTTTACGATCGCCTAAATCACATATTATTTGGCAAAGGGGGGATGACACCTGATAATGACACCAGCTTTTTACGACAAAGGGTTGTTCTCAGTCCTGGGGATTTATTAGAGCAAGTGGTGATTGAACAGCATCCCTTGGGCGTAGCTGATTTGCAAACTGAAATCCGTGCCGCCGAATGGCGAAAAGTTGCCGAAAAGTTCCACATCCAAGGAACGATTATTTTACCAATTCGCTATAAAGACCGTTGCCTGGGTGTGTTGTTATTGGGTTCAGAACGCTGGGGCTATCTCCTGACAGGAGAAATAAAAGCACGTTTGATGATGGTTTTAGGCGAGTTGGGGGCAGTGCTTTATCAAAATGAGATGCATTTGCAGCAAAAGCAAACCAAGCGAACCGACGAGCCATTATTAGAATTACTAGAAAATTTACGCAGCCTCAGTAACCTTAATCAAAAACTTGAAGCAGCAGTGCAAGCAACTCATAAATTTGTCTCCCCCAACCGGACAAATATTTACTGGTTTGAGCGAGAAGGGCGCTACTTTTGGTGTCGGATGAGCAATCAGCTTGTCAACATTGATCGCAATTCCACCAGTCAGCAAGCAGCAGGAATGACTGTACAGGAGTTGAGCGATTTTTATTATGCTTTATCAGTTAACCAAATTGTTTCGATTGGTGATGCACGCAGTTCTTTAAAGAGCCATTTTACGGCAAAATTGCTGCAACGGTTGAAGGTGCGATCGCTTTTGGCAGCTCCAATCATCTGGCAAAAAAACCTACTAGGTTTTCTGGCGGTGGAAAGCAATGAACCTCGAATCTGGACGGAGACAGACAAAAATTTTGTCCAAGGTGCTGCTGGCTTAATTTCCCTGGTTGCACCCACGGAAAACATGGAAAGCACCATCAAAAAGATTCAAGAGGATGCCCAGCTGAGTGGCCAAGTTGCCCAAGGTATCTATAACGAACATGACCTTCAGGAAACTTTACACCTCTGTGCTAAAAGAGTTTTAGCCAGGCTTGGTGCCACACGCTTTTTACTGTTGCAGCATGACCCTGAGCAGAATAATTATCAATTTATTTACCAAAACCAGCCCCATAATCGCCGACCGTTGACATTTAGCCTCAATATTCTCAAAGAATTAGATGGAGAGCTTTTACAACGTTCAACTCAAGCGGTGGAGATTGAAAACTTAGATGAAGATTTACGCTTTTTTAACTGGCGTCCCCCTTTATTAGAAAATGGTGTGCGATCGCTACTTATTTGTAAATGCACTCAGGGTCATATCCCAGTAGCGCTTTTGGTCATCACTCACGAAACCCATCGTTCTTGGACAACTCTGGAAAAAGAATTGCTGTGGACTGTCAGCCAACAGATAGGTGTCATTGTTCGTCAGTGGCAATTGCACAACCGCACCACCCAGCAGCAAAAAGTTTCCCAGGCATTTGAGCAATCCCTACGCATCCTGACACAATCCCAGAACAGCAAAATCGAGGTCGAAAAAAATCATTTAGAACGCACCGCACTCGAACAAATAGCATCAATTTTGGGCTGTCCCCTAGCGGTACTGCTATCCTGGTCGCCTGGTGAAAGTTGGGCAGAAATTATCCCTGGAGTAATTGAAAATAGCCAACTTGGGATTTTTTCTGATGCATCTATTTCTGTCCAGGCTGAAGCCTTAATTCAGTGGGCACTTGCTACGGAAAGTTACCTAACTTTGAAGGTAGATAATTTACCGCCGGAAACTCGAAAATGGTTGAATGCTCCAGACAAAGGTCAAATTTTCGTGATGGCATTACGTACCAATGCTGACCATGAAATCACAGGTGTAGTGTTGTTGGCAGACTATCAAGAGCGTCGCTGGTCAGAACAAAGCCTCAGTGCAACAGCAACTCTGATTTCTCAATTAGCCTGGTGGCGTCGTGAAAAGCAAATTACCCGACTTCTAGAATCCACAACAGAGGAATTACGCCAACTCAACTGGTACAAACATCGTCGCCTAGAGGAAATTCAAAGAATAACGGCGCACTCCCTTAAACAAATACATGATTTGGGCATTCCTGCTAATGAACTGACTCAGATGCGCTACCAGCTATTGCTGCGGCAGTTAGATCACACAGCCACCTCCATGAGTGGAATGCTCAAACTTGAGCAGTGGCAGCTACATATCAGTTGGGAAACTATGCCCATAGCTAGTTTACTAAAGCGATCGCTCGAACGCATCGAAAATTTACTTAAACAACAAAAGCTGTGGATTGGTGTACATGGTTTGGGACAACCAATTGATGAGCAAGAGTCGCCAAAGAATTCTTCCCTTGTTAGAGGCGTTCCTACCTCCAGCGCTCAACCTTCAATGGCGATCGCTGGTGATATTGTCAAAATTGAATTAGTTATCCATGAATTGTTGGTTACTGCCTGTAACCGTTCTCAAATCGGCGGCAGAATTGATATTTGGTGTCGCCGTTTAGATGCATCTAAAAACGCAGATGCAAAGCGTGATTCTGCAAGGGTAGGGGCTGATCATCAAGCATTGCTAGAGCTATCGATTACATACAACGGTGCGATCGAACCACAGTTACTTACAGAACTACATCAAAATATACCCAAGGATGTACTTGCTTCCTCCAACCTCGACCAACCACCAGCTTTACATTTGTTGATCTGCCAAAACCTTATGCAGGAGTTGGGAGGAGAGTTGAATTTCTATCAATTACCAGATAATCGGGTAGTTAGCCGCTTGTTGTTGCCGTTAGTTGGTAATGATTCTTAGTACTATTTTTCCAAGCAAGTGTTAATAAATAAGCTTGAGTAACAAAAAATCACTGGAGAAATATATCAATGAGTTTTAGATACTTCAAGCATTGGTTGAGATTTAGTTCAATCCAAAGCATTATTGTTTTAGCTCTAATATCAATTCCTAACTTGTGTGGTGCATATGCTCAGACTACTCCTAAAGGGGGAATTGATTGGATTTTAGTAGTAGATACTTCTGCTTCAATGCGTGGTGTAGGTGGAACGAAAAACATTTTTGAGCCAGTAAAGAATTCTGTTACTGAATTTGTTAACACGGCCAGATTAGGCGATACAGTTACTATTTATAGTTTCGCTCAAGATGTCACCTTAAATGCCAATGATGTCAGTATTACTAGTAATGCAGACAGAGGTAAACTCAAGCAAATAATTAGCTCACTTCAAGCTCAAGGTGTGCGTACTCATACAGGTAAGGCTGTGGAAAAGGCTTTGCAACATTCCGCCCTGTTAAACAAACGTGCTGATGCTCTTGGTCGTACTGTCAGTATAGTATTTATGACAGACGGATTAGAAGATGTGCGTGGTATTCCTAATCCTATTTCTATACCTAGTAATACCCAATTTTTACGTGAGCAACAATGCAAGCCCTATATATTTTTTGTATCTTTAGGATTAAAAGAACACGAAAAGCAGTTGAATGACTTTGCTAGCAATCCAGCGCTTTGCGGGAAAGGACGGGTATTGCGAGATCCTGGAGGAGTTAAACTCAATAAGCTGGCTGAAAATATCCGACCAGTGCTAATTACACCTAAGCTTGATGTCAATTTACCCACTGCCAATTTGCAGCCAGTATTACCTGGAACAACTACTGAACCGTTCAATATTAATGGCATCAGTAATGTCAATGGTAAGGTAAGTTTGCAACTGGAAGACCCTCAGCAAAGTGGTATTCGCTTAATTCCACCCGATCGCACCATCGAGTTAGTTGCTAATCAAGCAACAGTCATTCCCGTGCGTTTACAGATACCAGCAGAGGCAAAGGGGGGCGCTAGTAGCTTGCGCTTGGTGTTAGCGATCGCAGACCAAGCGATTGCACCGATTACAATTGACCTACCTATAACCATTAAGTCAAAACTACAAATACAACCGACAAAGATAGATTTTGGCTCAATTGAAGCAGGTAAAACTACTGAAACTCAAAGTTTGTTAGTTAACACCAATATATCTGGAACAGCTAGCTTACAACTGCAAGGCAATTCCAAAGACGTGTCTGTGGCAGAACCTTCAGCAGCTATATCCTTACAACCAGGAGAAACTAAAATTCCTGTGCAGTTACAGGTTACTGATAGCAGTTTTGCAGGCGATCGCACCTTCACCTTAGTCCTAACCCCAGATAATCCGATTGTTAGTCCTGTCAGTGCGGAAGTTCATCTACATATTTTGATGCCACTGGGACGAAAAATAGTAATTTGGTTGCTCTTACTGCTGTTGGTGTTGTTAATTGCCCTGATAGTAGTTTGTCTGATTCAACGCAAAACCCCCTTAGAGTTAGTCGAACATTTCCGCAACCGTAAGTACTTAGAAGGGGCGCTGGTAGTGCTGGAACCACGGCCACAATCATCGGAAGACGAAGAGATTAGTCTCACTCACCAGCACAAGAGCAAAGTATGCTTAAGTGAATTAATACCAGTAATAGCTGGCACAAATTCTGATGCCGAGTTAGTCACAGTTTGGCGGGCAGGCAAAAAGAATATAGATTTACATTGTTTGAAAGGTGTAATTTTTGTCAATACTAAAAATATAAATACAGATGAACTCTACGACGAGGACATCATCGAGATTGGCAACGTTAAGCTGCAATTTAACTGGATTGAACACCAAAGACCCTCTGAGTCAAGCAGTGGGCAGACAAACTTTTGAATAATATTACAGGAAAGTGAATGTTAAGTCCCACGGTTGTGCGTCCCACGGTTGTTTTTCGACCTACCGTTGTTATCGGGTTAGGAGGAACGGGTTATGAAGTTGTACTCAAACTCAAAAAGCGATTTATAGATATTTACGGCTCAGTGCCAGAAGTTATTCGTTTTATTTCAATTGATACTACCGAAAACATCCAAGAACGAGAAAAATCACCTGATGGCACCAAGGTGATCTTAGAACCTAACGAACTTTACGCCATCTCTGTAGCAAATCCGCTACCGCTAACACTTAACGACCACATCGCTGAATGGTGGCCTAGGAACATTCCAGCAAACGCTCTGATAAATGGTGCTGGACAGATTCGAGCACGGGGGCGGCTGGCTTTATTTGCTAAAGTAGCCAATATTAACGCTTTAATTGCTCAAGCAATCAATTCTGTACGCGAAATTCGCAATAACAAACAAGTATTTGCAGATAACTTTCAAGTTTCCAGTCGGGATGGTGTCGAAGTTTTTATTGTTGGCAGTTTGGCAGGTGGGACGGGCAGTGGTACATTCTTAGATGTGGCATTTTTAACACGAGAACATCTTAATAATTTTTCTAATATTACGGGGGTATTTGTTTTACCGAGAGTGTTTGCCAATATTGCCCAAACTCACTTGGTGAAGTCTAATGCTTATGGCGCTCTCAAGGAAATCGAACACTTTTGGGAATTGTCACCCTCTAATAGTATTGAGATTGATTATGGAATCAGAAAAGTCAAAGCCGATCGCCCTCCCTTTGATGCTGTATTTTTAATTGATGGAGTTAACAAAAATGGAACTGTAGTCGGTCGTCCAGATGATTTGCAAAATTTAGTTGCAGATGGCTTATACATCCAGATTGGTTCTCAAATCGGTCTAGATGCTGCTAACGTTGCTGATAACATTCGGGCTTATCTAGCAAATGGTGAAAAAGTTCGCGGACGCAATATAAATTACTGTAGTTTTGGCTTTGCTACCCTGACTCTGCCAGTGCAACAATACGATCGCATGAAATTAGAAGATGCTCAAAACTTATTAAAGAATGAGTTAATGGCATCTCCTCCAATAATAGATTTAGAAAACGAAATCACCCGATTTTTAGAAGATTCTAACTTAGCAGACGCTACTACCGTCCTGAATGCGTTAACTGAAAGCGATCGCGGCGGACAAATAAAACCCGAATTCCGAATTGGCGAAATGCGTTACGATCACACAGCTTTGCCGACGATTAAAGAACTCTACAAACGGCAGTTAGATCAATTTGAACAACGGACGGCTCAAGAATTGGGATTGAGCTTTTATCGCTTACAACAGACTACAACTGGTGCGATCGCAACTTGGTGGGAGCGAAGTATCAACCGTTCCAATGGATTAGCTTATGTCTTGCAATTTTTAACCAAACTTTCCCCAAAACTGGATGAATTGCAACAGAGTGTGCAGCGCAAATCGCAAGAAGCACAATCGAGCTTCAATGCTTTGAAATTAGAAGCCCATGAAGAAAAGCTTAAAGAAGCTTCAGAAACTTTCTTTAAAAATAAAAATACTATTCAAGCAGCTTGCCAGAGGTACAAAGAACGGGCTGACCAAAAGTGGAAAACTTATTTACATTGGAAGCGGTGTGATAAAGCGGCTGAACTCTATGGTGTGCTGCGGGTTAAGGTAGAGGAAATCCAAGAAAAGTGCCAACGTCTACATAGCAACTTAGATAAAGTTTATCGAGATTTAGAACAGAATTATAGCGAGGTCAGCCGTCAAGGAAGTAACGATAATCCTTTTATTCACACTATTCAGCGAATTAATCTGCAAACGAAACGCCCCAAAGTCACTGGTGAAGATTTTATCCGTTGGTATCGAGAACAGTCTCAAAGTTTAACGAATTGGTCTGAAAAAAAAGCTGAAGATGTCAAGAACGAAATTCTAAAATTTGTCGATGAAGCTTACTATCCTCTTACCAGTATGACTGTTGAGCAAGTTTTAGCAGATAGCAACCCAGAAGATGCCGGACAAGATTTGCAACAACTTGGTAAACTTGCAGTTCCTCTCTGGCAGTATGAACTAGCGGAAATTCCCATTCAACAACAACACTTAATCACAGAATTTTATTACTACGGAGTAGAGAGTAACAATACAATTTTTAGTAATCCACCTCTTTCTAGTCGCTTGCCGAGAGGAAATAATAATCCTTCTTTCGTACCGACAGGCGACCCCCATAAAGTGATGCTGTTTCGAGTGGAAGTTGGTGTCCCCTTATTTGCCTTCAACGGCATGAAAGAACTGGAGTCAGCTTATCTAGATCCGAATAAAGTTTTCAAGCATTTACATCGCAATTGGACAAACTTACCCAATTTAATTCCACAGGAAGATGATGGTGGGGCGTTGCGTTGGTTTGCCTTAGCGTTGGCACCTGATCCTTATAAATTGATTGTCAATCAGAATAGGAAATATTTGGTTTCTACAGAACAAGCCAAAAGATCAGATGACGGAGTTTTGCTATTGGGAGGCGATCGCAAGTCAGCATTTCAAGCTTTCAAACGTAACTTGCGCCTAATTAAAGAAATTACTGAAAAAATTGAGCGTATTACCGAGGAAGACCAAGAAAAAGCGAAAGTTGTTCTGGAGAAGTACACCAATCACCTCAATCAGGTTTTAAGGGGAGGTAGGGTTGATGCCCAGATTAAAGAACAGGTGGAAATGGAAATCCAGGAAATTGAAGATTACCTCGAAGGTATAGGTGGGATTATTTAGCCCCGTAGTCTAGGCTCTAAGAATGTTTTTATGCCCAAACCAACTATTTTACTTGCACTCGATCCTCACAGTGCCGCTTTTTGTGCAGCCATTAAACGGCAACTGCAAGAATTTCCAACCGAGCAAAGCTGTTTAATTAAAACTTATACTTTAACTTGGGATGGCCAAACTTTTGGCTTTAGTGCTGAGTTAGATCAGTTTGCTGATCCGAGTTTTGATCTCGCTCAAACTCATAGTAAACAAGCTTATATCTCCAAAATTCGGACTCAGTTCACCGAAGCGACTGGCGAACTGCAAACTGCACTGATCGATTTATTGAAAACGGCTAATCAATCAGCGATCGCAGCTAAACGCCAAGGAGTGAAAATCGGCAACAGCCATCGAATATATCTGATGCTGTCAGTTAGTAATCAATTTACTAGGGGAGTCGTTTTTGAAATAGTACGCTTGATTCGTTGGCTATTTTCTAAGTACTTCATAGATATTCCTTACAGCTTAGAAGCGTTATTGCTACTACCAGGGTTATTTAGCAAAGCCACAAATGCTGATTACGGTGCTGCTTACGCGCTTCTGAAAGAGTTAGATTACAAAATGACTACTGAAGTTGCAATTATAGGTAATCAAAAAGCACCACCTTTTGATAACTGCTGGCTGATGGATAACCAAATTGGGGAACTGAGAGATAATTTGCCCAGCTATGCTGATGCTTTGGCAGGTTTTCTTACCGTGGAACCGGAAGGCAACGGCTTATTGATTGGCGCACAAAAAGTCCGGGGTAAAATACCCGCCTATAGTGCATTTGGTTATGGAGAGCTATTTTTTTCAGGAGAAATAACTACTAACCGTTTGAGTGCTGCCTTAGCTGCCGATATTATGATCGAGCAGTTTTTGCCGAAGGCAGAATTCACTCCAGAGGCAATTCGCAAATGTCTCTTAGATGCCAAAGGATTTGTACTCAGCGAAGATTTCAGCAATGCTTTTCTTGGATTAGAACGAGAAAATGGCAAACCAGTTTGGCAAGATTTTAATCCGCGCCTTGAGATGCATACAGGCCAGGCTCAGGAATATGGGATGGAATTGCAGCGTGCTTTTCGGCAATTTGAAAATAAAGAGTTACTTTCCTGTAAGCGATCGCTGGAAACTTGTTGTAAACAATTACAGGTAACACTAACCACTTTCTTAGACAATACCATTAATCGCTATGCTGATGCTACACCTAGAGGTTTACATGAAGTAGCTAGGCTATTAAACATATTGACCTTTTTGCATTTGGAACTACAAACGGATGCCATTGGCGATCAATCCCAGAATCTAGTTACAGAATTGCGTGTGGCGGAAGCATTTCTCGACTCCAGATTGCAGGTAACAATTAATCAAGAAATTACCCAAAAGCTGCTCAACCAAATTCTGTCCTTAAAATCGCGGCAGCAACAATTACAAAATACTTTAGCTGAAAGAAATTCTGAAGAAGAACTGCAAGAACTTCAAACAACTCAGAAACAGCTAGAAACGGCAATTGCTGACTATCGCCAAGAGTTAAATGCAGAAATCGAACAAACTCGAAAAAATCGTTTTATAGCGATCGCTGGCGCTCGTGAACAAGCCGCAGCTGCGATCGTTGTAGCTCAAAATCACCTAACTGCCATTGAAAATCAACTTGAAACAGCCACAGATCAACTAAGTGAACTGCTAGCAGAAGAAAACCAATTTCGCTCTCAATATCTCGTCATTTATCCTATTTTGGTTGCTACTGCTTTATTCGGCTTGCTGATTCTGACCGGAATTTTTAATCAATCAACACTATTACTGTTATTGCAAAAGTTTTGGGCTAACTTAGTTACTTACCTACTTTGGGCTGCGGCAGCAATTCTGACTTACTTGGGTATCCTTTGGCTAAAGTACAGTACTAACATTCGCGGTCGAATTCAGAAGGTTCAGAAACAAATTAAACGACTAGAAAGCTCTATTAAAGCAACCATTGTAGAATTACGTCGTAGCTATAATGAACAATTAAAGTTGGAGTATGATTTATACGCCCAAAATCTCCGCGTCGAGGCATTGAATTATCTGATTAAAATAGCTAAACAAAGAGCTGAAACTTTACGGCAAACTCTTAGCAACTTGTCTGAGATATATAATGATTTGGTTGCTCAACGCGAGCAAGCTACGACGAACTTCTCAGAAGTTAGACTCACAGTTCTCACCGATGCCGATATTGATGCTTATTACCAAAGTTTTCTGGCTACATTACCAACTGAGACATTCACTCAGGAACGAATTAGCCGATCTCAGTCATGGAAAATTTCTGCTGAAGAATTTCAAAAGCAACTTATCCCCTTTGCTCGCCGGCAGTTTGACCAATTAAGCAATTTGTCCATTGGGGAAGTATTAAAACAACCAGATTTAATTGCACAAAACACTGCTAATTTGCGTTTAAATCAACTTTATAATAGCGCTAACTTGTTGCTGCGAATTCAGGATATTGACGCTAACTTAAACCCAACTTCTCAACGAGAGATTACCCTCTGGGTAGGAGCAAAAGATAAAGAACAAATTTTTGGGATTTACAGTCGATTTAGTCGCACTTTAACCGCTTTGGTAGCTGAAGATGAGCAGAGATTGTGTGTTTTGACCCGTTCGTTAGGCTTTCCGGCTTATTTTCTCGGTCAAATTGAGTTTTATCGAGACTGTTATGAACGGACTCAGAGTGAACAAATCGACGAAGACGTAAACATTCCCGATTTAATCCCAGAGGAAATTGGTTCTGGTAGGGAATTAAAATTAGCTTATCAAACTTTGCTTTTAGCGATCGCTCTTGGGCTACTATCCCAGCATTCTCAAGGTGATTATCAATTCAACGATCGCTCACTTGGTAAAGATCGAGAACAAATTGCCTTAGCTTTAGCAACTGAGTTTACCTTTCAGGAACTCTATGGAAACTTAGAAGAACGTATCGAAACATTTGAACGTGATTTCGTTTACCATAAATTACAGGAATTAGGAACATCTGCTTCATATTTAAATCATTACGAAGGTAAGCTTTTAGATCATCTACTCTTAGAGTATAATCCTCTGAATTGAGCATTAAATCACCCTCTTTTGCTTCTTTAAAAATTTACCCCCAACCTTTTCCCTACAACGGCTACGGTTTACACACAAGTCATTGAATTACCCAAAAATTTTGAAAAACCTCACCCTGGTTCTGCTACGCAAAACCTGTCCCTCTCCTTACTAAGGAGAGGGAAAGATTTACCCTTGGGTAAAGCGAGGGTGAGGTTTTGATTTGTGGGTTTAGTTTTAAGAGAGAGGTCAAAAATAACTCTAAAGATAGATTGACATTATATTTATTCACCGAAATGATCTTCCCTTCCTAGCAAACTGGTTATAATTGTCTTCCATCTCTTTCAGAAATCAAATTCTTATCTACACAGTATTTATATGGGACGTGTTCGTTCTAAATCTGACCTACCGACAAAAATATGTCCGGTATGTCAACGTCCTTTTACATGGCGTAAAAAGTGGCAAGATTGCTGGGACGATGTGAAATACTGCTCAGAACGTTGTCGTCGTCGCCGTTCTGAAGCTCAAAATGAAACTTAACCGCAACACAGACGCAAATAGCGCAAGGGATTAATGGAGTCACAGGTGCAACCTAAATTAATTATTCACGGAGGGGCTGGTAGTTCTCTCCACGGTAAAGGAGGATTGGAGGCGGTGCGCCGATCGCTCTATACAGTAGTAGAAGAAGTCTATGCTCTGCTATTGTCGGGAGCAACTGCCTCTGAGGCGGTGTTACAGGGTTGCCAAATGCTCGAAGATAACCCCCGCTTTAATGCTGGTACTGGTTCAGTACTGCAATCTGATGGGCAAATTCGGATGAGTGCTTCTCTGATGGATGGCGCATTAGGGCGGTTTAGTGGTGTGATTAATATCTCGCGGGTGAAAAATCCCATTGAGTTGGCACAATTTTTACAAAACTCACCAGATCGAGTGCTATCAGATTTCGGCTCGGCTGAGTTGGCGCGAGAAATGCAAATTCCCAGCTATAACGCTTTAACTGATTTGCGGTTACAAGAGTGGATACAAGAACGCCAGGATAATTTTAAAAGCACAATGGCTGGCGTGGTAGCAGAACCCGAACTGCTAGAAACCAGTAATGCTGGGCGTGGTACCATCGGCGTGGTAGCTTTAGATGCCTCTGGTAGGCTAGCTGCTGGTACTTCCACTGGTGGTAAGGGCTTTGAGCGGATTGGAAGGGTAAGTGATTCGGCGATGCCAGCAGGTAATTATGCTACTTGTAATGCTGGTGTCAGCTGTACTGGAATTGGGGAAGATATCATCGATGAGTGTTTAGCCGCAAGGATTGTAGTCCGTGTCACTGATGGGATGTCCCTGAAGGATGCCATGCAACGATCGCTTGGGGAAGCGCACCAGAACAAACGGGATTTGGGAGCGATCGCTTTAGATGCCAGTGGAGCGATCGCTTGGGGGAAAACTAGTGAAATCTTACTCGCCGCCTACCACGATGGCGAGAAAATTGGCGACACTTTAGAGTGGAATGATAGTGAATTGACTGGCTATTGTTGAATCAGTTTCAATGCTTCGGCTAAAGTTTCTTGTTCGTTAACCATAGCTGCTAATTCTTCGGTTTCATAACGCCCTTCAAAAGCTTCTAGCGCCGCTCTTTTCAGTGCCACTTGATATCCTTGTTGCAGAATATCGATTAATTCGGCTTGATTCAAGTAAAAACCATCGGATTTGCGGCGCTTGTTGATTTTGTTGATTTCACGCACCGTATTTTCTATCGAAACATCCCAAGAGCGAGTAGAACGTTTTTCAGCTTTTTGTTTGATTAAATGGATGAGAAGAATCACACCATAACTATCAATTTTATTGATTTTGTCACTTAGACTCATTTCTTCTAACTCATCCACCAACAGCAGCGCCTCATGGATTTTGCCTTGTTCTAAAAGTTGTCTAAGTTCTAGCAATTCTTCCATCTGGTAACTCACCTCAAAAAGAGTGCGTGGCAATCCTGACTTCTGTAATTAGCCGATCTTGGATTTCAGAGGGGTCAGCTGTCTGAAAAAATAGTTCCAATGCCTCAACCAAATTACTCCGTGCTTCTTCGATGGTATTACCTTGGCTAGCAATATCGAGTTCTGGACAAAGGGACACATAGCCCTTTTCCTCACGCTCAATAATCGCGGTAAATTGTTTTGTTTTTCTCATACTTTACCTCTAGTTAAATCAGCTAATCTGATGATTTAATTATCGCTTTATTGGCTCTTCCTCCGCCAACTTGGTTTCACCACTTGACGACTACGGGCAATTACCAGAGAATTATCAGGGACATCTTCTGTCACAGTGGAACCAGCAGCCACGTAGACATCATCACCCAAGGTAATTGGAGCCACTAAAACGCTATTGGAACCCGTTTTTGTCCGATCGCCTATTTTAGTCCGATGTTTCTTCACGCCGTCATAATTGGCAGTAATTGTACCGGCACCAATATTCACCTGATTGCCGACAACGCTATCACCTATGTATGATAAATGTGCCGCATTAGTGCGATCGCCTAATTGGGTATTTTTCAATTCCACAAAATTCCCTACACGGCAACCAGCACCCACTTGTACCTGACCGCGCAAATGAGCATAAGGGCCAATTCGGCTTCCCGCTTGCACAGTACTATCTGTAACCACTGAATATTGCACTGTGACATTTTCAGCCAACTGGCTATTTTCAATTAAACTCCCCGGACCAATGTGACTTCCGGTTTGAATCACCGTATTTCCCCGCAGGTGAGTTTGGGGTTCAATAATTACATCTGCCTGTAATTCTACCGTATCATCAATGGTGATGCTTGTGGGGTCGATGAGAGTAACACCCGCCAGCATCCATTTTTCCTTGACTCGCCTTTGCAAAATCTCTGCTGCTGTTGCTAGTTGCAGGCGATCGTTAATGCCGAGAATTTCTTGATAATCCTCTACATCGACTGCGATCACTTGTCCCACCTGAGTTACGGCATCGGTAAGATAGTATTCTTTTTGGGCATTGTTTGCTTGTAGATGTGGTAGCACCTTTGCCAAATCTTGCCAGCAAAAGCAGTAAACCCCAGCATTAATCCGGTGATTTTGTCTTTGGGCAGCAGTACAATCTTTATGTTCGACCATTTGCTGCACAATATTTTCATCGTTACAAAAGACGCGCCCATAGCCTGTGGGGTCAGGTAGGTGCGAGGTGAGAATGGTGGCAGCATTCTGATTTTGGGCGTGAGTTTGTAACATCTGCTGAAGGGTTTCGCTGCGTATCAACGGTAAATCGCCGTTAAGTATTAGTAAATCCCCAGTGTAATCTTCCAAGTGAGGAAGTAATTGCTGAATAGCATGACCTGTCCCCAGTTGCACAGTCTGTTCAACAAACTCCAAATTGGGAATTGAATGCATGGCGGCTTTTACTTCCTCGGACTGATACCCCACAATTACGATTCGCCGTGAGGGTGAGAGTGGTTCAACACTTTCAAGAACTCTCTCTATTAGCGATCGCCCACCCAAAGAATGTAAAACCTTGGGTAAGCGTGATTTCATCCGTGTGCCGCGTCCCGCCGCTAGAATTGCTACAACTACCATAATTAGCTATCAGCTATCTGTAAAATTGTGGTTAATGCCATTGGTAAGTAAGTAAACACAATGTCATTGCGTTAGGCGCAGCTATGCCAAAGGGCAATTCATGAATTGCCCCTACAGCGTGTAGTTTTGCGTAAGTCCTAACTTTGAGATGTCGGCTCAAATCATACCAGCTAATCATAGAAGACAGAAATATCAATTACTTAAAACTCTCTATTTTGGTAAGAGGGAATAAACTCGGCAAACTGCTGCATTAATCGAGGATTGCGCCAACCCGAATCAGTTTCTTCTAGCATCACTGAAAGCGCTTCTGCTGAAGTAAAAGCTCTTTTGTAAGGTCGTTCGCTAGTCAGGGCATCGTAAATATCAATTAACTGAAATACTTGCGCTAGGTAGGGAATATCATTCCCTTTCAGTCTATCAGGATAGCCTGAGCCATCCCAGCGTTCGTGGTGATGGCGAATAATCGGAATTACACCCCGCATACTGCGTAGTGGCTGGCAGATTTTTTCGCCAATCAAAACGTGCTGCTGCATGATCTGCCAATCTTCGGGGGTGAGTTTGCCTGTTTTCAGCAGCACCGCATCGGGAATACCCACCTTGCCGATATCGTGGAGATAACCACCCCACCTTAAATCTCGAATTTGGTAGCGTGAGAGGTTGAGGTATTCACCAAAAACTTGTCCCAGTTTTACCAGGCGTTCACAATGGTTGCCTGTGTTGGGATCGCGACTTTCAATGGACATAGCAATGGAAAACAGTACTTGTTCGGCATGATCTAAGTCTTCATTTAGACGCTTCTGCCGCACCAATGACTTCACACGTGCCGCCAGTTCTACACGATCAAAGGGTTTGGTGAGAAAATCATCTGCCCCAACTTCAATTCCCCGAATGCGCGATCGCCTATCATTTAACGCCGTAATAAAAATCACTGGAATTAGCCTGGTTTGCTCATCCTGTTTGAGCAATTGGCACACTTCAAATCCATCCATTCCTGGCATCATCACATCCAGCAAAATCAAATCTGGTTGTTTTTGCGTTACCAATCCTAGAACAATGGAACCCCTGTCCGCCTCAATCACTTCATATCCTTCCATTCCTAAGAGGGCAACAGCAGTCATCCGACTGGCAGCATGATCGTCAACTACTAAAACCTTCGGCGGATCTAAATCAAACTCATTCACTTCAGAACCTTTGGCTTGTAGTGTTCTAGAAACCAATGAATCACCACCACAATTAACATCAGCTTTCATCCAAGAAGACACTGCTTGCCTATTTCCAAGCATCAGGTCTTGAGATAAGCCTAAAGAATAACCTTCTATATTTTGCGATCCTACGGCATGATTTGAATCGATACTCTTCACTCTGGTAAGTGGGTTTTACCCACTAACAATTTGTTCTATAAAGCTTGTGTGATTGGATTTCCATTGAATCACAAAGGCACTCCAATTTTTTGCATAAATTAACAGTGTCACATTTCAAAAATAAATTTAGTATTCTACTGCATCTGAGCCAGAGTTTTTATAGGGATTATGCATTATGTTAAGCTGCCTATCTGATTTTTTGCAGCATGTATTTTTTATGTTACAAGCAAGGGGTGTATTTTTGTCGATTTTTTTGCTTCTAATTCCAGTATGATAACCTCGCACAAATGTTAAACCAGGCTTTTTACGGAGATTTATGAACATTTTAGCGCCAGAAAGCATTGTAATCACTTACTTTCTATCAAGATATCGGGTTTTGAGTTTAAAGTCTTTATGGCGATCATTAAATGTATACGTGTTTACTTATTCAGTTATAGCAAGACTCAAGTATGGATACTAAATATTACATATTTGATGGTCGTACCAGTCTAAATATTTGGATTCTAAAAACTCATTGCTCAGTATCGGGAAAGGAAATCAGAATTTTTAGAAAAAAAATTTATGCTCAAAAGCTAGCTGGGACAAAATTTCAGTATAGTTACATAGGACTTACTACAAACTTCGAGAGTGCTGAGTAGGAAATCTTACTTCTTTACTCAGAACTCGGAAAATAGGAACTGTTTTACCCAATGCCCCATGCCCAATAATCAATTTGTTGTTTCCCCACCTTGGCTGTTTGAACATCGAGAAGATCCGCAAGTCGTTATTGTGGATTGTCGCTTTTCTTTAGCCGATCCACAACTAGGGCAACAACAGTACCAAACAAGTCATATAGAGAAGTCATATTACCTAGATTTAAATCAGGATCTTTCCAGTCCAGTAGGTAAGCATGGCGGCAGACATCCTTTACCCAACCCCAATGATCTAGCTAACAAATTTGCGGCGATTGGGGTAAATTATCAAAAAACTCTGGTTGTAGCTTATGATGATTCGCGCTTTGCTTTTGCGGCTCGTTTGTGGTGGCTGTTGCGCTATCTAGGACATGAGCAAGTAGCGGTACTGGATGGAGGATTTGCTGGATGGCAAAAAGCCGGGTATCCTGTTACGGATGTGATTTCTCAACCTCGTATGGGTACGTTTGTAGCTGAAGTACAAACAGAAAAGTTGGTGGATATTACAGTGGTGAGAAGTCGGAAAGATAAACCAGAGGTATTATTGCTAGATTCAAGAGAGAGCGATCGCTACCGAGGTGAACGAGAGCCAATTGATAAAATTGCTGGACATATTCCCGGTGCAGTTAACTATCCCTGGCAAGAAGTTACAGATTCTTCCGGCTATTTACTTCCTCAACATGAACAACGCCGTCGGTGGGAGAAAGTAGAAACAGCCGAGGAAATCTTAGTTTATTGCGGTTCTGGAGTTACTGCTTGTGTAAATTTACTTTCTTTAGAATTAGCTGGCATTAGCAAGGGTAAACTTTATGCTGGTAGCTGGAGTGATTGGATTAGTTATATGTAGCCATTGGTCATTGGTCGAATGGTACTAAGAAAAGCCCAAAGGCTTGTGTCACCTCGTTCCCAGTCTAAGACTGGGAATGTATTCTGAGAGGCTCTGCCTCTCGTCAAGAAAGAGGAGGCGGAGCCTCCCAATAGGATTCCCAGCCTAGAGGCTGGGAACCAGTCAGGGCAAGCGCTGTATCTTAACCAGAACTTACGCATTGACAAAAAAGACAATAAATGTAGTGTAGAAAATCAGAAAATAATAGGCGATCGCTAGCAGTAGAGGACTGGAAAGATGGATAATTTACACTGTCTCTATTGAGGGTATGGCAATCAGAGTAACTACCAAGCCATCCACGGCAAAGTGTGATCTCAACACTTACACTTTATTTTTATTGGCAGAATCAAAGTATCCAGGCTGCACACGTTTAGCAGATATTATGGAATATTTCTCACATGATAGTGTCAACAGATT
>NZ_WBKM01000188.1 GCF_015714725.1 Nostoc sp. WHI | reverse complement strand
TTTAAATTTACTAGCTTTTTTATTTCATACTGTTTTAGATTTAGTCAATTATACCTATCAAAAAGTTCGTGACTTATTAGCAACTCGGACTAGTTTCTTTAATGATATTCGTACCTTATTAAAATTTATTTGCTTTAAAAATTGGTCGGAGTTTTTCTTATTTATTCTTACCGAATATGTCCCTCTCACAAAAGTAAATTCTAGTTAAAAATGTCAAATTTTTGAGAGGAGGTAAAGATTATTAATTAAGAGAATTTACAAAGTAGGTCGGAATTTCAGCTATATTTATAAGTTGAAATCTATTTTTTCATGGGCAGATTTTTAAAATTGTTTCTCTTCAGTTAATTATTATGATTATCTTTCAAATAAATCATAATTAGACAGAAGTTCTCTATGTAAACAAGAGGACTTTATCTTCTTTTGTTTTCAAAATGAGAATTGCTGAGTCTCGCACTTCAATTAAACCGAAAACCAACCACAAGAGAATTAGCTACCTCGCTTGGGCAAAGCGAAGCTGAAGTACAATCAATCATTCAACAAGGTCAAAAGGCTAAACATAAAATGGTGACAGCTAACCTACGGCTGGTGGTTTCTGTTGCCAAAAAATACCAGAATCACAACTTGGAATTCTTAGATTTGATCCAGGAAGGGGCACTAGGTTTACAAAAGGGAATCGAAAAGTTTGATGCCAACCGAGGCTATAAACTATCAACCTACGTTTACTGGTGGATCAAGCAGTCAATAACACGGGCGATTGGAGAAAAGTCTCGCACTATCCGTCTGCCAATTCATATCAATGATAAATTAAATAAAATCAGGAGAGTACAGCAGCAACTGTCTCAATCTTTGGGTCGTCCTCCAGTTGTAGCAGAAATAGCCGAATCCTTAAATGTATTGCCCAATCAAATACGAGAATATCTTCAGGTTTCCCGCACTCCAGTCTCGCTAGAAATGCGAGTTGGGGATGAGCGTGAAACTGAACTAGCTGATATTTTAGCGATGGATGGTATTTCCCTAGATGAGCAAATAACTCAAGAGCTTTTACACCAAGACTTGAGCAAGTTGCTGGCATTGCTTAATCCAAGGCAACGAGAAGTGTTGACTTTACGTTTTGGATTGGAAGATAATCAGCAACTAACCTTGAGTCAAGTTGCAAAACGCCTAAATCTTAGTCGGGAAACAATTCGTAAAACTGAATGTCTTGCTTTGAAAATTTTGCGCTCTCATCAAAACAAGATTAAAGACTATCTTCTTAATTAGGATTAACTTAGGGTTGTTGCATTGTAGTTTCATTTATATAAATCCAACTCGCTACTCCAAAGACTGGAAACAAGTCGCCACTACTGTTAAAAATGCCTCCAATTAGCGCTGCTCTGGTTGCGATGGCGTACCCGCCCTTTCCGGCGGCATCGCCTCTGCTTAATCCCCGGCGAAAAACCATCAGATTGTCACCAGCCCCGTTGGGGCGGGTATAGGGTGTGGGGTGTTGGGTGTAGGGGAATAAAGAAGCCCCAACAGCCCTAAAGTCAGAAGCGAGGCTTTTTCAAGGCGCTTGCATTGGGCGAGGTTGGAAGCCTCGTCCAATGCCGTATTCCCTACACCCGACACCCTATCCCCCACACCCTTCTTCTCACTGTTTCAATCAAATGGTGCATGAATATATTGATGCTAGAAACTATCCTTATAAATAGAACACCGATTACAGAACCGATGCCCAGCAAAACTATTGAAGTCCGAGAGTACACCGTTAGGGCGCACAAGCGGGAAATTCATACGCGCGTTTTTAACTTTGTGTGTAAGCAATGCGAACAACCCACACAACGAGAAACCTTTAGTGTGCGACCTCTATATTGCGAGAAATGCCGTCCGCCACAAGCACCTAAGCAATCGAAAGCAGTCCCTATAGGTAAGAGGAAACCCAGAGCTATGAACTATAAGAGTGGGAAGGATATGGCTGGGTGATTTTTTGTTCTGGGGTAAGGGCGATGTCTACGACGGGCTACGCCTACGCACTTTGTGAATAAAGCAGTAGTTATATGTGAAGTTACGGCAGTTGCATCAACTGGCCAGGCATGACGAGGCTGTGGATTGGCTGTTGCAGGGGTTGGGGATTTTGCTCCCACCGTATCTGACATCCTTGCACGCTTTGCTGCTGGCGGCTGTTGAAAGGGAGTACAACCTTGTGTGGAGGCAATTAAAGTAAACTTGATTCTTAATGCAACAATGCAACAATTAACTCTGTGTATGAGAGCGGGAAGTGTTCGCGGACTCTTTTATATGGCGAATGTATTGTTATTGGAAGTAGGAAGGAGAGCTTTTCACCCAGATATTTTGGTTGTGATAAAAATCACTACGCTCTTCTAGTGTAAACCCACCCAGCAATAATCCCAACCATACTTCTACCATCGGCATTTGCAACACACGTTGCATTTTAAGCGTAGAGAACACAGAATCAAGAAATTAAAGAGGAATTTTTAGACCAAAATTTTTACCCACCTTGAAAGGGCTGATCTGTAGTGTGCTTAGAAAGGTAGAGGTTTAAGCAGGCTTAAAGAATTCCCCGTGTATGGGTGCTACATAATCACAATAGGCTTGATAAGCATCTTCCGCATTATCAAAATAACCAATGATGATTGGTTGGCGATTAACTGTTGTTTGCGCTCGGAATTTCGTACCCCGTTTATTATACACGACTACGCCTTTAAAACCAGATTTGTTATTACAATGCTTACCTCGATTCATTTGTATTTGTTGACGGGTTAAAGCTTTGAGGTTTTCGCGTCGATTATCTAAGCGATTGCTATTGAAGTGATGAATTATTAGGGACATATCAAGTCCCATTCTTTCAGCTACTAGCTTGTGAAAGAAAATTGTTTTTTGTTTTCCTTGTTCATCTCGCGGGCTATTTCTCCGTATATAGTCATCACTACCAATGCGCCACTTAAATCTATAAATTAAATCCCGATCTATTTCACTAAAAATGGCTGTTTTTGTCTTACCTGCTTTGGTTGTGTAAACAAATTCTGGCATATTTTAAAAACTTTCCTTTTAAATATAATTAGACAGTTTTACTGTAAATGGAATTACATTTTATCCTTAAATGATACTATGGAATCATCATTATAATAACGGAGAAAGACAAAAGCATGATTGACCATGACCGTCTTTTCAAAGAATTACTATCTACCTTCTTTGTTGAATTTCTCGATTTGTTCCTGCCTCAAGTCGCACAGAAAATTGATAGAGATTCAATCCATTTTTTACCTCAAGATATTTTTACTGATGTGACTTCTGGTGAGAAAAAGGAGATTGATTTATTGGCACAAGTCAAGTATGGAGAGCAAGATACTTACTTTTTAATCCACCTTGAAAATCAATCTTACACTCAGTCAGAATTCGCTAAGCGGATGTTTAAATATTTTGCTCGACTGTACGAGAAATATGATTGTGCGATTTATCCTGTGGTGATTTTCTCGTTTGATGAACCGAAACGCGCTGAATCGACCAATCACTGTGTAAGGTTTACTGATTTAAATGTACTTGATTTTAATTTCAAGGCAATTCAATTAAATCGCTTAAGTTGGCGAGATTATTTAACACAACAAAACCCGGTGGCTGCGGCACTGATGGCGAAGATGAGGATTCCCACATCAGAGCGACCGCAGGTGAAAGCAGAATGTTTGCGATTGCTAACAACGTTAAAATTAGACCCAGCACGAATGCAGTTGATTTCTGGGTTTGTTGATACGTATTTGCGACTCGATGTAACAGAAGAACAAGTATTTCAAGCGGTTATCGATACAATGGGGTTAGCTGAACAAGAGGAAGTCATGGAAATTGTAACCAGTTGGGGAGAAAAAGCTGCTCAAAAGACAAGAGAAGAAATTGCGTTGAATCTGTTGCGTGAAGGTATGTCCATTGAAGCAGTTGCGAGGCTAACAGAGTTAACAGTGCAACAAGTGCAGCAATTGCAGGCAAAACTCTTCTCTTGAGAACTGAATAAAAATTAACATTAACAAAGAAAACTCTTGGCATTGGGGATAACCATTTGGTTTACTGGTGGTGATCCCTGAATTCGAGAAAATTAGAGATACAGTAATTTTAAAGTATAGTTTCCTCGAAAATAAGCCATGCCAAAGACTTGGAACATAAAAATAGATAACTATTTTCAAGCCAACCCCAATTGCATCATCGCCACCGCCCATGTAGACACGTTTCCAACAGACCTGCCCCTAGAACCGAACATCAGGGAACCAAACCGCAAAAGCGCGACCTACAGACAAGTCTTTGACCTTACGGGGGGACAAAAAGGGCTAGAATGCAGATAAAATAAGCCTCATAGCCCTTTCTCCTTGTTGATAATACTTTCGCTTATTAGGAGCTAATGTCATTAACTCCGCCACCAGTTCGTAAGAATTTTCCATAAAATTGACCCAGTTAGCTCCATATAATCCAATATAAAAACTGCTAT
>NZ_WBKM01000043.1 GCF_015714725.1 Nostoc sp. WHI | reverse complement strand
AATAAATCCTTTGGCTCATACTCCTCACGTAGCAAAAATCTGTTGACACTATCATGTGAGAAATATTCCATAATATCTGCTAAACGTGTGCAGCCTGGATACTTTGATTCTGCCAATAAAAATAAAGTGTAAGTGTTGAGATCACACTTTGCCGTGGATGGCTTGGTAGTTACTCTGATTGCCATACCCTCAATAGAGACAGTGTAAATTATCCATCTTTCCAGTCCTCTACTGCTAGCGATCGCCTATTATTTTCTGATTTTCTACACTACATTTATTGTCTTTTTTGTCAATGCGTAAGTTCTGAAACCTTGGTTTGTCTCAAGAAAACTGGAAAATTCATTGCGTTCGCTTTGCCCCTAATTGCCCATCACAAAATCCAATTGAGGATATTTGGTTACAAGCTAAAACTTGGGTACGGCGTTTCTGTGCTTTGATTCCTTCGTTCTCTCATCTCAAATGGATGTTTGAGTGGTTTCTCCGACACACTACCTTTGATTTTGCCACTCTTCAAATGTACGGAGCTTTTTCAGAAATCAAATACTAGTCCTATATAAGTTTTGGTACGTCATTAATTGTTTGCAGACTATCCTATTTGATACTTTCAAAACCAATAGGGCAGCTAAAATTACCTTGTTTAAAAATAGGTCGGGGAGGATAAGCTAAAGTCTGTTTTTCGGAGCGGCACATTATTGAAATAGTAGTTTTATTTTTTTTCCAATAATTAACAAGATTTTTTTAAAGATATTGTTGCTATGGTTACTTGGCTTATTTACGTCAGACATATACAAATTTAAAACTAATAGTGCATATTGTGACTTGAAGAAGATTTTGGACAGGTTGTCCAACTTTACCTTCCAAAAATGGATGTCCAACTTCTCCTTCTAAAAATGTCCAAAAAATAGCATAAAGGAAAACTAAACTGCTCAACCCCTATACCTTACCAACTTCCCAATTCAGCACACGAGCTTGATGATTGTTTGGCTTACTCTTACTTACCAAAATAATGCTAGGGTAAGCGATCGCTTCAAAAATTGGTGCATCCCCAAAATCAATCAACACTTGGACTTGTGACTTTTCCCCCAAGAATGAGCGCAGTTTTTCACCATAACCAGCACGGAAGTATTTGTTAGACGTGATGTAAGACAAATGACCACCAGACTTGAGCAGCCTAAACCCACGCTCATAAAAGTAAACAAAGAGGTCACATACCCCGGTGTAACAGTCATATTCTGCTTGAAGAGCTGGCTTGAGTTCTTTAATCTGCTCTTGTCTCACATAAGGCGGATTGCCAATCACAATGTCAAACCCACTCTGCTGCTGAAATACCTCATTAAAGTGTAGATGCCACTGGAAGAAGTTAAGCGATCGCATCCCCTTTTCTACTTCAGCCGCAATCCTGTCCAATTCCTGCAACTTGGCACTGATAGCTTGTTGCTTCTGAGTTTGAACGCGGCTGGCTTTGCCCTTCAAACGTCTAATATCCTGCTCCAAATTGCGCTGCTCAATCTGCCAATACTGAATCCGGTCAGCGATCGCAACTCGAAACACATTCTTCTCAGCCTCTAAAATCATCTCCCTGAGTACCTTTCGCTCCTCTGCATGAGCCTCAAAGTACTGGTGTTGCAAATTTATCAAGGGTTGAATAGCTGTTTGTACAGGGGTGACATTCAGCATTGTCTGCTGATCTTTAGTGGGGTCAGCAATTAACTGCTCACCTTGAATAGTAGAAATGAGCGAATCCCCGCACATTAGTTTGTAATCAAGGTTAGGCAGTGGTTCCACATCATCAATATCAGGAATATCCACTACCAGCGATAACCACATCCGCAGCTTGGCAATTTCAACAGCTTCAGGCTTAAGCGTAGTTTGTTGTACTGAGTCTTTAGAAAATTGCGATCGCCTGCCAAAAACTCCTTTTTCAGTAAAAAGTAAAGGAACATGATTCGCCCCAGGAGTCGTTGAGAAAACTGGTGCAGCCGATTGGAGTCAGTAAAGTAGGAATGCTGATTGTTAGCTTTAATAACCCGTTGCAGTTCCTCAAAGATTTCTCGATAACCCCGATAGAACTCTTTAGTCAGCTTCTCTACATCAAAAGCTTCGCAGTCTTTTTTACTAGCTAAAGCTGTTACACCACCACGGATGTATCCTGTTAGTGGCTGAACTTCCTTCAGGGCAACTATCTCAACCTTGCGGTTTCCTGAAATCCACGCCAAAGCTTTTAAGTCCAACTGAGCATTTCCCGGCACAACAGCAAAACAGATACCTGTTGTGTCACCTTTGACTACTAGAGTTTTAAAAACTTGCTCTGGCGGAAGACCAACTTTGTGTGCTGTACTAAGAGCAGCCAGATCGTCAGGATCTACCTCATAGCTCAGGATTTGGTAGGAAATACCTAGTTTATCAAGTAGTCGAGCAGCATTAGTTTTCATTGCTCTTACTCCCAATCTTCAATTACCAGTCCACTAACGCGATTAAATTCTCTCGTGTTGTGCGTGACTAACGTCAAGTTATTCACTAGCGCAATCGCTGCAATTTGCAAATCATAAGGCCCAATTGGTGTACCGACCGCCGCTAATTCCGCCCGTATTGTCCCAAAAATCCGAGCAGCCCGATCATCAAAAGGCAAAGATACAAAATTATTTAAGAATGCTTCTTGTAATGTTAAAGTCTGTATGGAATTATTACTTCGCATTGCACCATAAAATAGTTCGGCTTTTACTATCGAACAAACAACAATATCTGCTGGTGACAGCGATTCTAACCTCTGCCTCACAGCAGACATAGGACGATTCAGATAAACAATACAAGCATTGGTATCTAACAAATATCTCACTCTAATGGCTCCCTAGTGTCATACTCACCTTGGGGATATCTTTGAATTGGGTCATCCGCTAATGATCCAGCTGTTTGTTCAAAAAATCCGGCTGGCCATCCTAATTCTTGGGGTGTTTTTGGGGGGGCTGATGGCTCTAACTGTTGATATGTTACTGTTACCTCTATTTCTTTGTCTGTTATGCCAACAGGAATCTCAAGGTGCAAAATGCCATCAGCCCCAACATGAGAACATAGCTTAATACTTTGCATTACTGTTTTCTCCTATTCCTTGGTTTATCGAGAATTGGGTAGTACCTCATCTATGATGCCGTATTCTTTCTCAATCAAACCCAACAGCTTCTCCTCCACCTCTGTCAAATACGATCGCTTCAACTCCCTCAAGTGCGCTCGGATTGTACAAGAACAGGCAGACACCAATTCTATCTCTTCAAAGAAGGAGGTAATTAGATGAATATAAAATGGAGCGATGAAGAACTCGCAATTATTGAAGAGAAAGCCGAAGTCTACACTATTAACGGGACTTAAACAAAAATTAAGCCCAAATAAAGCCCAAACTGGCTTTGTAAGCAGCAAATACATCACGGTTGAGGGTCAACCAATCGAAAAATCGATAAGACATAGCCGTTCTAAAGGCTTCTAAGGCTTCAGTAAAGGTGTTCAAAGGTTTGCTTGCCCACCTACGTCTCAAGCCTCCTGTCAATGATCTCCAAGCGCCGTTCGTTTACCTGGGAAGTAGACCAAGCAAGGTGCTTGGGTTAAAAAGTGGTGTAATCGGTGGTAAGTCACCCCTATAGCATTCTCTGCGAGCTGAAATAAGTTTTTTCTCTCACTTTCTCCCAATAATCCTCCTACATAGTGTCTAAACTCTCTTTTTTGAGCCTTATGAGTAAACACATCATCAAATCGTTGACACCATCTTTCAAAGCATGGAGGCATGGCGGCAGGTGTGGTTTCTTTCATGAGCCTTTTTCAACGTGAAAGCTATGCTAGTTGAGCATTATACTGCTTTTGACTCTCCTGTTTTGTTTAAGTCCCGTTAG
>NZ_WBKM01000033.1 GCF_015714725.1 Nostoc sp. WHI | reverse complement strand
CTATACGAGAGCCGATGAACGCAGACATATCGGTATACAAAAGGTCATGTACGCAGACATGAGGATATGTACAGTCCTTACTCCCATTCCTTGCTCTCTAGAGAGCAAGGAATGGGAGTAAGGACTGTACATATCCTCATGTCTGCGTACATGACCTTTTGTATACCGATATGTCTGCGTTCATCGGCTCTCGTATAGGTATTAACTGCTCTTGTACATGGATGTGTCTGCGTTCATTAGCTCTCGTATAGGTATCAACTGCTCTTGTACACGGATATGTCTGCGTTCATCGGCTCTCGTATAGGTATCAACTGCTCTTGTACCCGATATGTCTGCGTTCATCGGCTCTCGTATAGGTATCAACTGCTCTTGTATAAGCATCAACTACTTTTATACAGTTATCAGAGTACTTGTATAGTAGTGTTTGCGATCGCTGCAAGGTGGCATTCGGCATTGGGTTTTCTGGTTATGCCTTGCTGATATTTTTCGGCATAACCTTACTTGGTTAAGAGGGTTTGTCTACTGATGGTTTCACTAACTCACCAGCGACAATACGCCGTACCACCTCATCAACCCGCTCGGAAATATTGCCACCTTGCGCTAACCATTCCTTTGTTTGTGGTAGGACTGTTATCGTAATTCTGACTTTGCCTTTGCGTCGTGCGATCGCTCCCAACTCCAAATTTTTCAACGATGCGGGGTTAATTTTTCGTTCTGTCATTTTTCCGATTGT
Organism: Nostoc sp. WHI; assembly: GCF_015714725.1. Taxonomy (GTDB): domain Bacteria; phylum Cyanobacteriota; class Cyanobacteriia; order Cyanobacteriales; family Nostocaceae; genus Nostoc. Next base: position 22,441 of record NZ_WBKM01000033.1, on the reverse strand, counting down.
GTGCATAATTGGATGTAAGCATCTCTAGCTTAAGTCCAATCGTGTGCATAATCGGATATTGGGAAAATATTAAATCCTGGGGTGCGATCGCGCTAAAACTGTGGCGAGGTTTTTGGGCTTGGCAGTGGCGAGGTTTTTGGCCGTGGCAGTGGCGAGGTTTTTGGGCGTGGTCACAAACCGGGAGTATGCGGAGGTGACTTTGGGGTAATGTGGCCTGCTGAGAAGTTTGCGGCGTGGGGCGAGGGTTTTTACCACAGGGTAATACAATCGCACCTTTGCGGGGTTATCGCTTGCTGTGGGTGATTTTAGAAGTGTTTGGTGAGTTTTTGGTGATAGGGCTGTGGTTGCGTTATCTCGTGCGGCTGACTATTTTGCCATTTATTCTGTTTGAGGTGGCGTGGTGTGACGTATATATAGACGCACAGTGTTCGGTCGGCGGCGCGGCCATACCCCCTTACAGACCGCCGATTTTTTTTTTGGCTTTTTGCAAGGGTTTCAGCGATTTGAAAGTGCGCGGCTCCCCTCAAAAAATGCCTAAATCGTGTGGAGCCGCGCAAAATCGCTATGTCTTTTTTTTTACTTGATAATTAAATTCTCAGTATTTATATGTAAAAATTGGACTTTCTCATCTGCATCCTGCGATCGCACTCAACCTCCTAAAACAAAACCCCGTGCTACGCGAGGTAATACGGGGTGCGAAATTGGTGTTGTAGGGGATTGGCTGATTGATTGGGTGTTGTGGGGTTAAGGTGGGTTTTAGCGCGGTGTGGGAGTTAGTTAGATTTGGCATTCATCTGACGTTTCAATGCTTTGAATTCTTCTAAACTTCCTACATTTTCCAATTGCCGAACCCTTTCTACTAAATCAGGTCGTTCCCACTGTTTCAGTTGGTCGTAAAGTTGCATTATTAATTTGTGATGTTCGGAGTTGATGAATTTACAGCCTAGTGGCGTTATTGTGTAGAAATTCTTTTTGTTTGATATTTGGTCGTGTGGCGTTAGTTTTTTTCGCATTTCAGCATCAAATTCTCGCCACTCGTTTAATCCCAACAACCTTTTAGTATTTATTTCATGTATGCCAGCTACATTATTTCTGACATCATCGAAAATTAAAGCAGCTAAACCGTCCCACTGCCAAATATCGAAACCGGATTTAAGTTTACTTTGGCAATGGGATAATATTTCTTTCGATGACCCTAAAAGTCTTACCTGTATGAGCTTCTAGGATTTTTTCTTTATTCTCTCGATGACCCTCTTTTAACAATATGACAGACGCAGCGATCACTCACTTATGCCAACACCCAGACTGCGACAAAGCCGGAAATGAGTGCTTTGTCGCGGATAATTCGTCGGACACACCCGATGAATATTTCTGTGCCGAACACTCCCCTAAACACGGTTATTGTTGCTATTGTGGTCAATTCTGGGGCGGTGTGGAAAGTTTCCAATTTGGAGACATCCCTGGTCTTTGCGAGAATTGCTCTGACATTCTCGCTGCGGATCTTGAGACCATTGATGATGATGACTATTAATCCCGTTAACGGGACTCGTTTAGGTTTCGAGTTCCCACCCTCTCTCCAGGGCTGTAGGCTATTTTTGAAGCGTTTGACGGGGTTGTGGTGGCGTGGGGCGTGGGGTCGTTTGTTGCTTTGCCGCTTTCTCGTAACACCCCCACTAATATAGGTCAAATCTGACAAATCCTAAAAGTGTCAGAAAATGACAAATCCGTTTTTTCACATTCAAACGGCTGAAAACTTTACCCTGTAAGCGTTACGGGTGTCACAAACTTTTACTTAGATAAATACTCCAAACCTGATACAAACTAACCATTTTGTACGGATAAAACCACAATTCCCCACTGCGATCGCACTAGGCGGGGTGGTTGTTGAGGTTTAAGGTTGGTTACGCCTTTGCTCAAGGTGCTGTTGATGCAACTCTGGGAAGTTTTCTAAGTCCCCTCTTGTCAATATCCAATATTGGATATATGATATTTAAAGTAACAAGCATTAATTCAGCATGGATACTAAATTTAACGATTTATCTCAAGCTGAGATATTGATTTTAAAGTCATTACAATCAGGACGAAAGCTTTATGGTTTAGAAATTCGTAAAGCGATTGAGAAAACTTTTGGTCGTGCATTTAATTTTTCAACCTTGTATCCAAAGCTAGAGCTTCTTCAGGCTAAAGGTTTTATTGCAGGTGAAGAAAGTAATGACACTCTTCAGAAAGGAACAAACGCTCGCCGCAAGTATTTTAAAATCACAGGCACTGGTTCTCAAGTTCTCAGTGATTGGGAATCTGCATATACAGCAGTTGGTAATTATGGATTACAGGGAGTTTAATAAATGTCTGACATAAATGATAATTTAGATGAGTCAATACCATTTATAAACATTACAGATATTAACGTCTCTTCTTTAGAAAAGTTTAAGCAAAAATTAGAATCCGATGATTTTCAAAAGTACGTAGAGCATGTATTTCTACCAAGCGACGCAATAAACAAAACATTGAAACCTGAAGTTTTTTTAGATAATGGTGTTTTATATGCTAAAGATAAAAAAAAGTTATATAAGTATGAAGGCTTATATTCAAGACAAACAGTTAGAATCATCAGAATTAACTTTCGGTTCCAATTTATTGGATTTGTTGTTCAATAAATTCGCAAGTTTCATAGAAATTACTACACCAAAAACTTGGAATAATATTTCTTTTTATTTTCATGACATTGTAGAAGATCATCGTGAAAATTTAATCCCAGATTGTCGTCGTAAATATGGGATTGAATGGTTAGCTAATTATATTACAATCTGGCGATTACTCCTTTTCTTTGGATATTTCGTTTTTACATTAGTAAAACAAATAATCACTTTTCGCCGTTCATCACTTTGAAATTCGCCGAAATTTAAAAAGTGATGATACTTAAACATTAAAGCTTTTTAAATAGATACTTATAATTTCTTGTTTTCACAGGAAATTATTTTTCTTAATACAAAGGCGATCGCTGTTCAATACTGGATAGCCTACTTTTTGCTGCAATACTGGATAGCCTAATTTTTGCTGCAATACCAGTACAGCTTACTGATGCCTGTGACTTTAATCCTGACAAAAGTCGTCTAGGAACTCTATTTATGAGGCGATTTGATGCTCTTACCCAAAACTCCACTAACTTTTCTGTGAGTGGGAATAACAAACTTGGCAAGGTTGACAAAGTAAGTTTATACACCGGGTGACACTATCAGCAAGAAAAAGGAGGTTAGTGAATTTGCTGAAATCACAAATGCCTACTATATGCCCATTACCAAGAGGTATGACAGTTAAAGCTAGTCTGACGGCCTCAGAAACTACCAGACCAGCATCACAAAACTTATTAAATAAGGAAGTTACAATGGTTAAAACTAACCCTGGACAATCTAATAATACTCTTGCTCGATTACTGGTAAACGTAAAGCTAAATATTGTTATTCCAGCAGGAGTAATACTTAGTTTTTTAGTCTATGGTTTTCAAACTGCTTTTCATCCTCAGCGGCTAGAACAATCTGCCCAAGTTCAACTTCGCCCCTTTGGTCGTGGAGAGTATGAACAGTTGAAAATAGGAATGTCATTAACGGATGTGCGGTCAATCTTGTATCAAGGTACTGAGGTTAACAGCACTGCAACAATGGCTACTTTTGTTTGGAAAAATCCTGATGGATCTGAAATCACTGTAATCTTTGAGCATAACAAGCTCAAAAGTAAAGAACAGTCTGGATTGAAATAAGAAACCTGAGTTAGGCGATCTAGTTTGAACACGATCGCCTTTTCCTCTGTGAAACAATTTTGCTTGAGTGTTAAATAGTGTCCTAATAGGGATTTTGGTTAATTGCAATCAATGAAGCGGAGCCAATTGGCTTCATTCTTGAAGTTTCAATCCCTAATAGGGATTTTATATTTGCTGTGAAAACATCCTACTTTTTATGCTTGTTAAGAATTTTTTCACACTAACCTAGCTTATTTGGTACTAAATTAGTACCAATCCAGTTCTAGATATAAATAAAGTCAGTACTATGATTGTCGTTGTTGGTGGTATCAAAGGCGGATCGGGGAAAAGCGTAACTGCTGCTAATTTAGCAGTTCGGAGGATAGCTGATAGCTATGAGGTGTTGCTAATCGATGGGGATGACCAAGAGACAACTACTCTTTGGGCTTCTACTCGCAGCGAGAATTACCCAATGGCTAGCAAAAAACTTACTTGCATTCAACTTCGCGGTAGGGCGGCTAGAGACGAAGTTTTAAAGTTAGCTCCCCGTTATCAAGATGTAATTATTGATGTGGGGGGAAGAGATACTACTACTCAAAGGGCTGCTTTAACGATCGCTAATCTCATTATTTTACCCATTCCCCCAAGAGGGCCTGATATTTGGACTCTGGATAAAGTTGCACTACTTTTAGAAGATGTGCGAACAGTAAATCCAGAGCTAAAAGCTTGGGCGTTCCTTAATCGTGCTGATGCATCCGGGCGGGATAACGAGGAAGCAATGCAAATTATTGAAGAAACTCCAGGTGTTGAACTAATTCCACCACGATTTGGAGATAGAAAATCCTTCCCCAATGCTCACACGCAGGGTTTAGCTGTGACTGAGATAAAACCACGCGACCAAAAAGCTGTGTTGGAATTAGAAGCACTTTATCAGTACTGTTTTAGTACTAAGATAGTACCAAAAAGATATAAAACAGGTACAAAATGACAATTAGAAAACCGAGTCGCAGTAACACCTCAGAACCAAAGCAGATAGATATTGAACGCGTAATTAATGCTGGTAGTCCACCACCAAAAGCGGATAATCAGGAGGATAGCCCCAAGGAAGTCCGCTTCCAAATGGCTATCCCACCTGAGTTATGCAAGCTCATTGATGATGCTCGGAAGCTTACTAAGACAAGCCGTCGGGCATGGCTGTTAAATGCTGCACAAGAAAAATTGGAGCGGGAAGGAAAGCTGTAGTTATAGCAATCTGCATTTTTAGCAACTTGGCGATCGCTGTGGATGTGTGGATGGTTAGGGTTGAATAACTTTGATTATTACCCCGTTTTTTAAGACGACTCTAATAGTCCCTTGCGGTCTAATTGATCAATAACGCACTGAAAAAATTTGTTCAACAGTTAGATTTAAATCTGGAAATGTTGGCGACTCTATACGGTCGTCTCCTCTAAACTGTTTACCGCGATATTCACCCTCATCACTTAAAAAGTAAATTGTGATTGTTGGCTGTTTGGGGTCGCCTATCAATTCCTTGCTACCCAAAGCAGCATAATCCACAATCCAATATTCTTGAATACCCATTTCTTCATAGTCAGCAAACTTTTTATGATAATCATCTCTCCAGTTAGTACTGACCACTTCAATCACTAATGGAATTGAATTTGGTTTACTAAGGATAGATTGTTTCTCCCATAATGGTTCATTACCCAAGTTAGAGAAATTCATTAATAAAACATCAGGATAGTACCCTGACATTTTATTTTCTGGCTTCACTGTGGCGGTTTTTGGTATACCGTAATAAAGTTTAAGACGAAGACACTCATACCCTAACATCATTGTTAAAAATGCTACTATTTGCTCGTGTTTCCCTGATGGTGGCGGCATTTGAATAATATCTCCATCGTGTAATTCATAACGAATGTTTTCCGGTTGTGTTTCTAAAAACTCTAAATATTCATCAAATGTAAATAGTTTTTGTAGTGATTGAATCATTATTTCATCCTGATTATAGATATAAACACTTCACACTGCTGTAACCTGAAAATTGAGAGTTAACGGGGTGTAGCGGTGAAAGGTGAAAGTAAATCGGCATGGACGCGCCAAAGTACTTACTCTACAAGAGATACAACTAATTTTCAACCAGGGTTTTCAGAACGACCGCGATCGCATAATATTTGGCGTATGTTTATTTAGTGCCTGTAGAATTCGAGAATGCTGTACCCTGTTCACCCAAGACATCTACACACCCAAGGGAAACGTCAGACCCCGGTTGATTATCAGAAAATCAAACACCAAGGGTAAACTTGCAACCCGATCAATCCCAGTGATCGAAGACCTGCGGCGGTTGCTCACTGAATACTACCCACTGGCCGGAGAGATTTATTTGTTCCCCGGTCGCAGTGATGGACATATCAGCGAAGACTCAGCCGCTAGGATTTTGAGAGGAGCTTGCAAACAAGCTGGGATAATCGGCGCGAGTACCCATAGCTTTAGAAGGACGGGACTAACCCAGATGAGTAATGCTGGTATTCCATTGAGAGTTATTCAGGAGATATCAGGGCATCGGAATTTGGAGCAGTTACAGAGATATTTAGAAGTGAGCGATGAGCAGGTATTGGGGGCGGCGGCTAGTTTGGCTATGTTGTCACCTGTGGTTATTAATGGTGTAGAGCTAGACACTAACCAAAAGCTTGAAATTGACGCATATTATCCCTAATAGGGATTTAGGTTAATTGCAATTACAAAAGTCAGTTTTTGTCACACACCGCCCAAAGTTTCAATCCCTAATAGGGATTTAGGTTAATTGCAATTCTAGATCCTCAGCTTTATAGATATTGGGTGCTAGGCGGAAGTTTCAATCCCTAATAGGGATTTAGGTTAATTGCAATTTAAATCAGCCAGTAAGCAGGCCGTAGCCGATGAGTTTCAATCCCTAATAGGGATTTTGGTTAATTGCAATGCGTCCTAAAATGTCGAAGCTTGTAGGAACTTCAGTTTCAATCCCTAATAGGGATTTTGGTTAATTGCAATGACTGCATCTGAAAGCTTTGCTGTATTTGGTTTTCAAGGTTCAAAAGCGCGAATGCAAAAATCATAACACGGCGGTTAGTCATTTGACTAGATGTAAATTGCTGAAAGGCAGTCTACATAAAGTGCGCGGATGATTTAGTAATGCTTTGGCTCTCAAGTTGTTGCATATAGGGCAATTCAGCCATTTTTTACGGATTGTTATTTTGCACACCTACCTAGCCGCGCATTTTGCAAAAAACAAGTCTGATTTCAAACCCTACTACAAAGCATCACCTATTCGGCTTCTAGGAATCCTTTTATTGTTTCAGCCGGAATATTGAAAAGTGGATGGTTAACAAATGTCTTTAATCCTTCCAGTACTCCTGCTTCTAGCGCAGATATCAATCTTGCTTTTAGTGTGGGATTGCGTTTAATTTCTTGATGAATAGCTTCTGTAACTACGTCTGTTGTTGGATTAGTTTGAGCTAGTTGATTGAGAATTTTTTGAATGTCTGCTGCTGCCTCAACCAGATTTTGTTTCTGCTCTGGCGGATAGTTGTTAAAATCGCCTTCAACATTTCCAGCGACTCCGTAGACTGAGGCATGAAAATTTTGCTGTACTTTTGATTGTTCTGCCATAAGTTTAGGGACTTCTGCGAGTTTATCGTTTGCTTGATTAAATAATAAAAAAAGTCGGTTAATTTCTTTATCTTTCTCATCAAGTCTAGCTTGATATTGCGGCTCAAATTCTTTCTTTGCAAATTTATAGCCTTGAAAAAAATCACTATGAAACTGTGTTTTATCTGCCTGCTTCAAGATATTAACTTTAACAAGAACTATATCATCTATAACTTCAATACTTCGGATGGTTAGCTCAGAGCTTTCGTTTTCAATTTGGATTTTTCTAAACGAGTAAGCAAAGGCTTCCCAGTCAACCCCATTGCGAAAAATTAAGTCAAGTGTTTCTAAAGCTTTCTGGAATCGCTTGGTAAACTCCCCTGGTGCAAACTCTCCACTATGTGGACAGCGCTCTTGTTTGTCACTTTTCCTATAAATATATAGGCAATCAATGTCATTCAGCTTGGTAGCAGCGTTGATACTCCAGTCTTCTAAACAAGCACCTGTAAACTTTGCACTTGTAAAATCTGTTCCGAATGCTTGCGTTCTACTCAAGTTTGCTCCACTGAGGTTTGTCCTACTGAGGTTTGTCCCACTGAGGTTGGCCCCACTGAGGTTTGCCCCACTGAGGTCAAGTCCGCTGAGGTCAAGTCTGCTGAGGTTAGCATTGCTGAATTTAGTCTCACTGAGGTTTGCCCCACTCAGGTTAGCATCGCTGAGGTTTGCCCCCATGAGGTCTACCCCCATAAGATTAGCCCCCATAAGGTTAGCCCAGATAAGGTTAGCCGCTCTGAAGTTAGTCCCGATGAGGGTAGCATCGCAGAGGTTAGCCCCCATGAGGTTAGCCGATCTGAAGTCAGTCCCGATGAGGCTAGTCCCGATAAGGTTAGCCCCCATAAGATTAGCCCCAGTGAGTTTTGCCACGTTGAGTTTAGCCGCGCTGAGGTCAGTCACGCTGAGATTTGATTCGATGAGGTCAGCCACGCTGAGGTCAGCCGCGCTGAGGTTAGCCGCGCTGAGGTTAGCCCCATTGAGCTTAGTATGGCTGAGTTTAGCCGCGCTGAGGTCAGCCCCGGTGAGGTCTACATCGCTGAGGTCTACATCGCTGAGGTCAGGAATTTCACCTGGATTTTTTTGTCTCCATTCATTCCAACCTTGTACACCTTCCCTCAGCCGAGCATAATGCTCTTTATTTACCAATTCGGGTTCTCCTTATGTTCGACCCTTAAAATCTTCTAAGGGCATAACTATGGAGATGTCATTTTCAATTAGCCTCATTAAATCTAAGCAGCAGGTTTGGTTGGACTATAGCAGTTGTTGTGGATAGCGTCCACACTGGTGATGCTGTCTCCAGTTGGGAGAAATGTCGGGAAATACTAATTTGACGACATTGGGCTTAAACAGTTGTACAGCAAGTGTTTTTTGCGTATTACACGAGTGAAAAGACATCTCAAAAAATATAACCTTTTTGGGCGATCGCATCCCAGGATTATCATTTAAAATCATTGCCTTAGAAATCACTCTCCACCCTACCTCTTATAACACTCAATCACTAGCCTATTGGTGTGAAATATAGTTCACTATATTTTTGCTAAATCAAGCACTTATTCCGTTTTAATAGTATTTTTACGTATTATCACTGTTATTTTGCATTTATAAAAATTTTATAGTTAATGGGCAAAAATCTTGTATTAAAGTAAAGGAAAGAATATCTATGGCAATACTTATTTACACGACTAAACCTAAAATTCTGTTAAAGGCAATTTACGAAGGAATTAATAATAATGAAATAAAAACGTGGAAATTTGATAAAGAAAAGGATTTTACACACACTCCTGAGCAATGGAAGAATAAAGCTTGGTTGCATCCAAACATTTCGATTACAGGATTGCAGTTTGGGTTGATTGGTGAAGAAAATATCGTGATGACAAAACTTATATACGGTGTGTATCATGGTCGTTTTCTTGAAATGTTATTAACTCATTTTGATGATTACTTCTTAAGAGCCACCATAACGGCAGACAAAATAGACATCGACAATTTTAAAATGACATCACGTTTTGCATCTATCTGCTCTTAAATTTCACCAAACAGTATAAACCTGCCTTAAACTCTTGCCAGCGCAAGGTTCTAAGGCTTTTGAGAGTTTACAAAACCTTTTATTATTCCCATTTCGGGAATAATGAACATTGCTAAATGACATCAAGCCCGTCTGGTACAAGCACTACTAAGTCAATCTCTAAATCAATTTTACGACCGCCACCTTTGCGATTGTCGTAGGGATTTAAATCATGTTTGGCGTTATGGTCGTCAAGTCTGGTTTGATAATTCTCTAAAATTGCCTTGATAGTAGCTGGTTTACTACCCGTGAGAGATTGTATCGCCGTCTGGTTAATATGCCATTTTTGGGCTTTCTCAGTACAAGTATTATTGTGGGTTTCCAAAGCATATATAGCCCGTCTTGCCAGTTCATCGGCTCTACCTGGATGAGTTTTATAACTATCGCTTTTTAAATCTTTTGTTGAGACTGCTGATAAATCTTCAGTAGATTGCTTTGCTTTACCATCTAAGGTTTTTGCATACACCTGACAAGCGCGGCGCACAAAATCAGCAAGTGAAATACCAGACTGTTCGATTGTATTTTTTACAAGCTCCTCAGTTTCAGCATCCAGTTGTATTTGTGAAATATTCATATCGTCAAGAGTGATTTGTTTTTTGGCTGTTTTTACAGTTTCAATTGGTTGTAGTACTTCTGTTTTTTCAGCTTGTTGCGCCTTCCATTCCTTTCTTGCATCGTCGCCTACAGCATCCCATTCTTCAGTAGAAAACGTTAAATATTTCAATGCTAGATGTTGATATCGCTCTATATTATCTTTACCTTTATCAGTGAAATATTGTAAGGAATGTTCTTGAGTATCAGTATCGGGATAAGCTGCTAAAACTGCTTTACGTATCGTTGCTAAAGGATTTTTACGACTGTTCACATTGGCGTAAGAAGTTCTAATTTTCTGAATAACTCCATCTGCAAGTTTTTTAACAGTTCCTTCTTTTTTGGTTTTACTTAATTTTTCAATTAATTCTTGCGCTACATCATCCCAGTTGGACATATACAAAAATCTCTCTAAATCTGTCATCACTATACTAACGCTCTTGTTAGTGCATTGTCAAGAGCTTTTGTACAGATATGTGTTTAAATGCGAGTAAGGGTTTTTGGCTTGATTTCATAACGCTTGTAGGTGTTGATAGTAGCTTCATCGTCATCCCCTAACACCTGCCTAGCAAAGTCTGTAAAGTCGTATGGGTCAACGTTGGCATTTACGATCGCGGCTCTCAGATATGCAGCACGGAACTTATGATAAGTGCGTTCATCGGTTGGAAATATCTCCCATTTTTTGCAAGCTTCGTTCAAGGTTTTACTAAACCGTCTGTTGACCCGTTCGGGGTCTTCAGTTTGTGGGAATCGTTTACCTTTGTCAGCAAGCCACTGCAAGGCATAACAGATGTTTTCAGCAGGTAATAGCGTAGGAATTGTAAAGGTAGCATTCCTAAGAAGTACTGCTTTATCACCCTGTTTCACTTTGCGGGTTTTACCCTTGAGTTGACCTCTGAAATTAACTGTATGAGTATCAACTTTTTCAAATGTAGCTGACAGATGCACTTCACCCATACGGCGGCCTGTTGCAAGTGCAATCGCACAACTTACATCCAGCCAATTAGCATCTTCACCTTTTTTGATATCAGTCAGAATGTTATAAGCATACTTGAGAGAGTTGGTAAGGTCTATTTCGACTCTATTTGTCGGCTTTACACGCTCTTCTACAACTTGTTTGTAAAGTGTGTTTTGACGTTCTTTATAGTTTGAAAATTGGTAACTGAGTGCATCCCCAAAGTGATTAGTAATAGTTAGTACTGGATGATAATGTGCATGGTCTTTTAAATCAGTTTTAGCAGCAAGATGAAGTGCTTTTTTTAAATCGCTAATTTGATTTGTTGCAGTTGAGTATATTTTTTCATCCTCTGGACGGTCGTCAGGATAGGCGGTTTTTAAATTTTTAGCTTCAATTGCTGCTAGTCTCTCCCATCCCAGTAAATTATTCGCACCTTTTTTGCGTTGGGTTAATTTGTAGGGTGCGAGTGCTTCAAACTGTGGCAATAGCCAGGATACACGTTCATCAATATAAGTATTTTTTAATTGGTCGGCAGTTTTCAGTTCCCTGGACATCTTAACTATTCCTTGATTAGTTCAGTAGTATCTATTTAATCAGATAGTAACCAAGGAATGATAATAATGTCAATACAAATCGTTCTGTATAGTCATAATATTTTTGGGCTTATAGGGGTAAAATCACCCACCACAGCCACCCACCCACGACGTAGCAAGGGTTTTAGAATTAACAGGGTAGACGCGCCCACCTAATTTAGAATTCACCCACCTAGCACCAACCTAAAACAGTAAAAAATCCCTCTAATCTTTTTAGAGAAAGGTTTTTAGAGATTATTCATCTTCATTTATATCTGGCTGTGGGTCTTCAAAACCATCTACAGCAGGTGGCAATTCTCCTTTTGGTGAGAGAAGTATTTGAAAGCATTCCTCTTCAGTAATGCCATGTTTTTTAGCAGTGTAGGCGAGTAACTCACGAAAAGCGCCAATATTACGCCGAATATAAAAAGAGGTCACAGAAGCTAAATTAGCCCTAACCGAGCGTTCCATTAGTCTAGAAACTACTAAAAACCAATCTTTATCAAAATCTGATAAGTCGATTGAGCCTATGTTTAATTTAGCCATTTTTCTTTATTTTTTATTAATTCCATAATACACCTGTTTAACACTGGTAATATACATCACCTGTCAAGCTCTCTATATCATCTTTGTTATATGGATATAACACTGCTATGTTATAATAGAGGTTGCAGACGGACTTGAGTCAAACGTAACCAGTTGTTAATTTTAACTCTAGCCTGACTCAATCTAAGTTCAAGTCTGACTCGAAACAGTCTCAAACCTAAAAATATTTAAGAGACATGAACAAAACACAGACCGCGCAGTTAATTGACAGCCAACCGACTGAAATTTTAATAACTCAAGAGATGCTTTCTCTTTATGAAAAGCAATATTCACGTCAAGAGGTGGCTGATGAGATTGGAATTTCAACTAGAACCTTAAGCCGTTATTTAGTTTTTGGAGCGCAGTATATTGTTGACTTGCAGGTTTATTTAGATGATTCCGGTTTTCTCAATCGTCGTCGTTTTGAATCATCACACCTTGAATATTTAAGAGAAATTCATGACTTGACTAGGCAATTTTCTAAAGAAAGAGTAATTTCAATCCTTACTCGTAAATATTCCTCTGTTGAAAACGATTAATAGGAGAAGACAAATAATGCAAGTACGTAACTATTCTAGAAAAACTTCAGTTCCCGCTACTGAAATTATTGAGGTATTACAGAATTCTTTTACTAAAACTAATTGGACTTTGACAAGTGAACTAAAGGATTCTCATACCTCTTTACTTGATCAAACATTCGGTGTTGATAAGTCACAACCACAATTACCAGAATCTAAAGAGCGATTACAGCTACCTGCTAGCGAGTCAGAAGCATCCCAACTACAGACCACATTACCTACTGGTAATTTAGTAGAACATCTGCAAGCACATTCTAGCAAGTTGGCTGCTACTGATGTAGAAGCTTTGCAAGCCACTGTACAAACTTCGATTATTGAAGAAAAAGCACAAATAGCAGCTATCAGGGATTTTCAAAACTATCAAACAACGTATGCAGATACGACTCGCACGTTGGTAGTCAATGATATTTATCAAAAATTAGATACTCGGAATGAAGCGCGTAAGCAGTTTGAGGAACAGCAAAATCAGCTAGCAGCAGAAAAAACTAACACTGAAAAATCATCTGATCTGATGAGTGAAATGTTGGCTATTTTGAAAACTGATCAGTTTAAGAGTGAGTTCCTTATTTCAAAACTTGAACAAATTTAGGTAGGTCGTATGGTAGCAAGAAAAGGTGGTCTAACGGGGTCAAAAAGAGTTAAACAGCAGGATGAAAACTCAGTTGGCGCACGGGCTAAACGTATTGCGGATGACGCGATAGCATCGCTAGGCAACGTCTCTCAAGTTGCTGCAAAAGTTGTAGAGACGACCGCGCAAGCTGGTAAGACTTTAGGGGATATTGCACAAACAATTAAACCTAATGGATATCAGAACGGTTTTCAGTCGTCATCATTGACTCACAAATCAGATGTTTATGGCGGATTAGCATTTCCTGTTCAAGACTTTAGTGGGATGATTCCCAGTGATTTATTAAACCCACAAATTGAACTGCAAGCCACGGATGAACAGCTTACAAGTGGACTAGCGACTTATGCAGGTGCTAGTAGAGCGCAAGAGCTTCTACAGGCTGGATTTAAATACATTCAAGAAGTTGGTCAAACCAGACAGCAGTATCATAAGGCGGAACAGAGTGTTATTCGTGGTGCTACTGAAGGCATTAAAACTCAGCAAGAAATTGTCAATTTTGACATTAGCAATGTCAATCTCGCCACGAGTCAAGAGAAACTTCTACAAGCCGATGAGAAGCTAATTCAAGCGCGAGTCACAACCAAAGCTTATCAAAATGAAACTGAGTTGATGAGACTGTTTTTTGAAGCAAAAGAGCAAAAGAAAAACTCTGAAATTCAACGACTGCAAGCTGAAACACAGAAAATAATTCAAACATATCTCAAAGGGAGAGTACCTGTATGAGTAACCCAATAACACGATGGATCGACACTCAAATAGAGAAAGCTGAGGGTAAAATTCACATTCCTAAATCACAAGAAGACCCTATAGACTGGCATACAACTAAAGATACTTTAGCTGAAAGTGAGAAATACATCGAACAGACTTACACCACAGATACTAAGAAACGTATTCAGATAACAGTGCATGAGGAGTCTTGGGAATAAAATGAGTCAACTTACCCCAATCTCTCTTGTATTGGGGTTATCAGCAGCCGTTATGGTCGCTGTTAGCCCTAATGAAAATGTAAAATTCCTCGGTACCATCGCCACTGGTGTAGGGATAGGTGGTTTTATGTTTTCCCACTGGGATAGTCAGGAAAACAAAAAACAGATTGAAAATCTTCAGAAAACTGTAGACCTACTAGACCGCCAACGACGCAACTCTGAAGATGAAAAGAATAAAACTATTAGAGAATACAATACTCTAAAAATCAAGCTAGATAAGGAATTAGAGCTTGTTAGAGAGGATATGCAACGTCATCAAACAAGTAATAATTCTCTCAAAAGTCGTTTGTCTGATTTAGAGCATGAACTGAAACTAGAGAAGTCGTCATCCCAATCTAAAATCCGTGAGATATCTAATTTCAGTGCTGGTGCGGCTCATCAGATTGTAAGCGAAACTTATAAAACTGAACTGACTAAACTAGGCGGCATGATATCAGGGTATACCAACAATTATCCTGATTTAACAGACTTTTTTGAGAATTTAGAAAGTGAGATAGATAAAGTCAAATCATGGGCTGTAGCTGAGTTAGAAGCCTATAAGGGAGTACAAAATCTACAATCCCTAATTGATGAGGGACTAAGGATACAGCAACGCATTATTAGCAGGTGTAGCGATATCAAAGTTAAGGCACTCTCAACAATAATTAAATATCTAAACGGGTTAGCGGAAGATTCTGTAAAATTCTCAGAATATCAAGATAATATTGCTCAAATTTCAGAACGTGCTAGAGAACATTTGCTTGAGAAAGAGTCTGTCATTCAAAGCATTGCAGAGGAATGGGTTACAGCAAATACTTCTACTACCGAAAGATATTCTAGCGAGTTTAACGAAGTACTTGAAAATGGGAAGCTTTTAGTCAATCGCAATCTAGAGTTAGCTGAAAAAATAGAATCATTAAATCGACCCTACACATGGTCATCACCTACCCGTCAAGACTTACGAATAGGGAATATCATCATTACTTATTTTGAGTGTATGGGCATCATTCTAGACCGCGCTAAAAGCGATTATGATCACTGGCAAGCTAGTCTCAGTTTTCACATTGACCGTAATCCTAGAATCATTGTGGCCAGTGAGTTAGAACCTGAAGGTGTACGCTTGCAACAATTGACCCACACTTTATCGCCAATTAAATTTAGCTGGGATGCGGATGAGGGTTGCATGGTTGCATGGTTACATCTTGCCAAAAAACCAGTTAAACCTATCATTGAAGCCGATGTGAACAAAATCTGGAAAACTGCTGATAAATTTCAGACCATCGTCAAAAGATGGTCACGAGTTCGGGTTACAGGTGGCTCTGAAAGTGGTAAGTCACCTACGGGTGAAAACTTGGCTGTATGTATTCTACTAGCCCGTGGCGGTACGGCAGAATTGTACAATCCACAGCACGACTCAGTAAAAAATCATTGGACAATTCCCATTATGGGAATTTCTCATGAAGACTCACTTATCGGTATCGAATCATTAGCAGCTACGGTAAACCAAAAAACTAACGATCACAGTCAGTTCAAACTCACTGTTTTTGATGAGATAGACTCTACAATAGCCACGGTTGAAAAGAAAAATCAACCTGAAATAGGTAAACAAATCTCCACAATTATCAAGCAACTCTCACACCAAAATCTAGGTGCTGTTTTTATCGGTCAGAACGCGAATGTTCGCCACTACCCAGGTATGGATAGAAGCGATTGGAATAGCGCAGTTAGTGTTCATATCGGTAGTAATGCTTTTGATGCGATCGCCAATACAAACCAACTTCCGAAGGATGAAGTAGACAGACTGAAACTACAAGCTGAAAAGCTCACAGAATTTTGTGCTACCAAAAATCTAGAGTTGGGTTTAGACTTCACCAATCCACAAGCATACAGATTTGCACTGGTTATCGGAGATGGAAAACCCTATTTTATAGAACTCCCTAGCTTCGGAACTTACACCTACGACATGGTAGAGAGTGCCGTAAAATGTCCTAGTTGCGAGTCACACAATCACATCTCCAATGGCTCTAAAGACGGGTTTAAACGACGCAAATGTAAGGATTGTAATCATGTCTTTTCTGTGAATTAAGAGTTGGCTTTTAGTCAGTACTAGCAAGGCTTTGAGGGATTTTAGATTATGACAAAAAGTATCACTCTAATTGTTGGAGAGTTTACACCCGAATATAGCTCTCCTTTTGGAATAGTTTATAAATCTGGTGAGACTTGTTTCATTAGCTCACAAGAGAAAATTAATGTATTAGGTTTGTGGATACGACCTTGTGTGAAGGTTCGTAAGCTTAAGGCAGGTTATTCAGTTTCCCTGGATGCTCAACGGCGTACAGCGTTTATGAATACTGAGGATGAAATGATGGAAGTGGTGAAACAGGAATTAGTAAAAATAATACAAAGTTGCTAGTAAAACAGCAATCCAGTTATATGTATAAATGGACGTTAATAATTAATTCTTAGGTCGGTTCGTATGCATGACTGGATTTGAATTAAACGAAGTTGCGATCGCTTATCTGAATTCTGGTGTGGAAGCATTGTAGGTCAGGTGAGTTTAACCTACTTTTAGTTCAAAGTTTTCTATTTTTTTTTCTCTTGCAGTGATTTTCAGTTTTTCTATAATTTCAAACACTTTTATAACAGTAATCATATTAAACGTGAGTCTGGCAGTATTTATAGTATTTGTCTGTAAAAGAGCTTGAAAGATAGCGTCAAAACCCTCAGCATTGTTTAAAATCTTGTGCATAGAATGTGAATCGAAATCATTACTCGGATTTTCAAAAGAAAATGCAAAACCTAACTCACCTTTATTATCACCAAAACCTATAATAAAATTTTTATGAATATCTCTAACAATTTCTTCAAGAGTAACAGGCGAATTTTTCAAACCTTTTTCTATTTGTTTAAAACTCCAATCTTTTCTTAAGTCATGTAAAATTCTTAGAAAAATTACTTGATTCCAATTGTAAAAAATTGAAGGACGGCGTATAGGTACTACTATTCCTGCATTCTCCCAACTGAGTAATTGTGAACGAGAAAAATTAGAGAGATTTTTTGTCTCTTCAACGCTAAATAGTTCTTTTCGCTTTTGTTTTACTAATTGGTCTACACGCGCCATCTATTTTTTTACCACGATCTCTAAATATATCGTACATTCTCAATTGTATTATTCTTTAAGTCTTTTTTAAAAAATACTTAAAAAGTAGTGGAAGTTGCGTTATATTGGTTGGGACTACTGAGTAAAAACAAAAAACACAAAAGTCATGATTCAGTCAGAGCAAGAGTTAAAGCGTTCCTTCATACCTCTCACGAGTAACAAAGACGGTAAATCACAGTTGACATTCGGAGGTTATAAGCACTCCGTCAACAAATATGACAATCCATACCTCAGAATTGTGTTCTCGTGTCTTGATGTCACCCACCAAAACCCCAAAAACATTGGTATAAACGCATCCTACAGTTATAGCGAGTCTAATCTTTTAGGAAAACTGCTGAAAACAATGGGATACGTCCACAAAATCGAAACGGTGATAGTCGATGAAACCGATGAGTTCGGATATAAAGTCGATGAAAACTTAAATGATATCTATGACTTTCTCGATAGTCAGCGCGGACTTCTTTTCAAAGGTAGTCTGTTTCAGAAACCAGACAAAGTATTTTACGAGCTAGACGTGCTAACTCTAGAACAAATACTTGATAAACAAGGTAATCAAAAAAGAGCGTATGAAGCTGTAGACGGTCTATCAGGCGACCAACTGACAGTAGACATAGAAGCTGGTGGAGATATCAGCGTAAATTAACAAATCTCACAATAAAAACGGTTGCGATACGAACTACGCAACCGTAAAAACAAAAACACAAATTTGTTTATTATGTCAGAAAATCAAAATTTTGAATTAAAAGACGACATTGACGACGATGATGAGTTTGGCGGTGCAACAATATCAATCGAGATGTTACGCGCTCACTGCAATGTTAGCATAGCCGCAACCGAAGTAGACCAATTAATTAAGGCAGTTGCTACACCTGCTAAAGTCGTTGAAAAACAGCGTGATAAACAGGAAACTAAAGATAAACTACTAAAATTACCACGCGATTGGGACTGGATAGCTACAGATGCCGAATACATACCCGTCACTAACAGCCCTACACAGCCGTTTACATCATCAATTTACAGCGCAGGTAACACGCGAGAATATCTACATCCTGAATGCATAATCAACAAAAATCCTTATGCCTCTCAAGACTTGCGTCGTAAGCTCAAAGTATTGAACGAACTACAATCCCTACGAGCATTTAAATCACCGTTCGTAATGCTCGATTTTCTAAAAGACGTTTATGGTATTCAGTGGCGTGAACAATCAGGTGAAAAAAGACATCATGTTAAAACGCTGAAAATATTTATGTTTTTCAGCTTTAAGGACTTGCAGTTTTTATTTGCGAAAGATGCCGATTTTCTATACTACTGTCTGAGTTGTTTGGAGAGAATACGACGCATCACAACTAAATTTAACAAACCTATCTCACTACCCTACGAGATTTATTTACCAACTACAAAGGGGATGAAGTGGCACTCGCTGAGTCTAGAAATACTTGATATTTCAGCAATGCAGGGTAACAAACCACTAAAAGTATATTTGCAGAATGTTGGTTTAGAGGATAATTCAAAAGATTTGTGGAATTGGGAAAAAGACGGGGATGCTTACAATTTTTTGATGAATCACACTAAAAAATATTTGCAATATACACGGGGGGATGTAAATCAACTCATAGAAGTATACAAACGTACTATCGGTAAATATAATGAAATTGCTGAAACTATAGGTGTAGAAGGCGATTGCGAGAATTGGGGAATGTCTACCGGGAAAATAACCGCGTCAATGACAAGTTGTTTTATTGGTGGTAGAGAAAATATAATGTTGCCAGTACGCACCAATTCAAGAGATCCCATAGACATGAAGCCTTTGTACTGGTATACCCGTCTAGCTAGTCCTGAATGTCTAAAGAATTTATCACACTTCGTTGGGAATAAAGCATTACTTTATTTAGCAATGACAGACGGTGGGCGTTGCGTCAAAGAACGTTCTACAGTGGACTTTCTAGACGGTGTGCTTTGTGATATTGACATCGATGGAGCCTATGGAAACGGATTAAAAAATCAAATATTTCCTGTAGGTAATCCATCAATAATGTTTAATGCGATTAATTTTAAAGATTGGGAAAAAGAATATAGTAAACGGTTAATACCTGGATTGTGGCTAGCTCGGATTTCTTGGAAGGATGCACCCTTTGATCAAGATTTATTTTTATCAAAAATACCTAAAGTATTTCTAGCGTGGGATTGGTATCAACAGCATTTTTCAGAAAATCACAGTGATGCAAATCAGCAATACGATGCAACCATGTATTTAGGAACTCGTGAACTGCACATGGCTGCATTCACACATGATTTTTACCAAGTTCTTTTGAAATGCACTTCTAATCAAGAATTGGCTTGGATACGCGAAAATGCAATGATTGAAGCATTTGCTTACTATGACAAAGATGATGAAATACCCCAAGTAATTCCAGAAATGTTAGAGATGAGGTCTGTTAAAGAGCTACACACTTGTGGAATTAAGTGGTCTACCAAGTGGGTGCGAATAGAACTCGAAGAGATGATAGGCGTTTTAATTGAAAATCGCGGTAATCATAAAAGTATCATCAAAAAATATAATACTCTTTACGGCAAAAAGAATAAAAAAGCAGAATTGGAAGATGTACCAAATTTAGAAGTAGTGGACGGTGTTGAGTACTCAAAAACAGACTTTTTATATAGAAATTCGATTCAAGAATTTCTTAAATTAATTATAAATACCACTTATGGCTGTATCGCAAGTACTTATTTCTCTGGTGAAGGCACGGGAATTAGTAATTATATTGTGGGAAATAATATCACCGCTCGGTGCAGAGCGTTGGCGTGGACTATGGCTAAAGGACTTTATAGCCTAATGTCGATTACAGACGGTGGCGTATTTGACGTTAATACAGTTGCGTTCTATCTGCGAAAATCATTAGATATTTTTGCAAAACTTGGATACGCGATTTTTCATAAAGACCGTCACGAAGTTATTCAAATAAAACCTTTGTACGACCGGATAATTCCCAAAACTCAAGAAATGTTCGATATTAAAAAAGATATCCACATAAAAGCCTGGGAACACCTAAAAACTGAATTTGCCGAACTGGATATTTTTAAGTACGACCAATATAGTTTTGAAGTGAAAAATATTTATACACAATGCACTATAAGAAACAAGTCTGACTACGAACTCTACAACGAACTGCTACCGCGTAATAAAGATAATCCTGTGTACAAAGTAAGAGGGTTATCGCAAAAAGACGGTGATGGCATAGCTGCTCTAATTTTCGATGATGTCAGAAATAATGTAGCTGGCATACATGAAATAAATACTAAAAGGTTGTTGGGATTAAACGAGTGGCGAGAATTTGATGCTGAAATGCGAAAAAAACTAACGCCACACGACCAAATATCAAACAAAAAGAATTTCTACACAATAACGCCACTAGGCTGTAAATTCATCAACTCCGAACATCACAAATTAATAATGCAACTTTACGACCAACTGAAACAGTGGGAACGACCTGATTTAGTAGAAAGGGTTCGGCAATTGGAAAATGTAGGAAGTTTAGAAGAATTCAAAGCATTGAAACGTCAGATGAATGCCAAATCTAACTAACTCCCACACCGCGCTAAAACCCACCTTAACCCCACAACACCCAATCAATCAGCCAATCCCCTACAACACCAATTTCGCACCCCGTATTACCTCGCGTAGCACGGGGTTTTGTTTTAGGAGGTTGAGTGCGATCGCAGGATGCAGATGAGAAAGTCCAATTTTTACATATAAATACTGAGAATTTAATTATCAAGTAAAAAAAAAGACATAGCGATTTTGCGCGGCTCCACACGATTTAGGCATTTTTTGAGGGGAGCCGCGCACTTTCAAATCGCTGAAACCCTTGCAAAAAGCCAAAAAAAAAATCGGCGGTCTGTAAGGGGGTATGGCCGCGCCGCCGACCGAACACTGTGCGTCTATATATACGTCACACCACGCCACCTCAAACAGAATAAATGGCAAAATAGTCAGCCGCACGAGATAACGCAACCACAGCCCTATCACCAAAAACTCACCAAACACTTCTAAAATCACCCACAGCAAGCGATAACCCCGCAAAGGTGCGATTGTATTACCCTGTGGTAAAAACCCTCGCCCCACGCCGCAAACTTCTCAGCAGGCCACATTACCCCAAAGTCACCTCCGCATACTCCCGGTTTGTGACCACGCCCAAAAACCTCGCCACTGCCACGGCCAAAAACCTCGCCACTGCCAAGCCCAAAAACCTCGCCACAGTTTTAGCGCGATCGCACCCCAGGATTTAATATTTTCCCAATATCCGATTATGCACACGATTGGACTTAAGCTAGAGATGCTTACATCCAATTATGCACACAATCGGAAAAATGACAGAACGAAAAATTAACCCCGCATCGTTGAAAAATTTGGAGTTGGGAGCGATCGCACGACGCAAAGGCAAAGTCAGAATTACGATAACAGTCCTACCACAAACAAAGGAATGGTTAGCGCAAGGTGGCAATATTTCCGAGCGGGTTGATGAGGTGGTACGGCGTATTGTCGCTGGTGAGTTAGTGAAACCATCAGTAGACAAACCCTCTTAACCAAGTAAGGTTATGCCGAAAAATATCAGCAAGGCATAACCAGAAAACCCAATGCCGAATGCCACCTTGCAGCGATCGCAAACACTACTATACAAGTACTCTGATAACTGTATAAAAGTAGTTGATGCTTATACAAGAGCAGTTGATACCTATACGAGAGCCGATGAACGCAGACATATCGGGTACAAGAGCAGTTGATACCTATACGAGAGCCGATGAACGCAGACATATCCGTGTACAAGAGCAGTTGATACCTATACGAGAGCTAATGAACGCAGACACATCCATGTACAAGAGCAGTTAATACCTATACGAGAGCCGATGAACGCAGACATATC
>NZ_WBKM01000021.1 GCF_015714725.1 Nostoc sp. WHI | reverse complement strand
TAGGGAGTAGGGAGTAGGGAGTAGGGAATAGGGGGCAGGGAGCAGAAAAGGGATTCGACCTCACATATAACTTGCTTCCCGCAGGGTACGAGAACCACGCTTGTAAAGTGGGGGACTTAGATCCATGTTCCGCTCTGCTCCACAGCAGGAGGATGGGGTCATTTCCACCCGCTCCCTGCTCCCTGCCTCTTCTCCATGCCCAATCAAGACGAAGTTAGAGCATGTTTTTTCAGTTCTTCTAAGGAAACGACTTCCAAAGCTCTAGCATGGGTTGCAGAGAGGATGACGGGTGGAGCAACGCCAGCATCAAGAGCTTCTTGCCAGCGAGAAGCACATAAACACCAGCGATCGCCAACTTTCAGTCCAGGAAAATTAAAATCAGGAACAGGTGTGCTCAAGTCGTTCCCCCGCAATTTCGTGAACTCAAGGAATTCTGAGGTCACTTCGGCACATACGACGTGCGACCCGAAATCCTGACCACCTGTGCGACATAAACCATCGCGGTAAAACCCAGTCATGGGAGAAGTGCAGCAGACCTCTAGGTTTCCATCGATTACATTTTTAGCCTCTGTCATCATTAATTCCCTTTAGTAACTTATGACGAGTTTAAAACAGTCCCCCAAATTTTTGGAGGATAGTCATCAGTTATTTATTCGTTAAAACCTACATTCCGCAGGTGCGTAGGCGTAGCCCGCCGCAGGCATCGCAAACCTAGCTTGATCAGGCTTTCCTCGTTCCCAGGCTGCCGCCTGGGAATGCATTCATTGAGTCTCTGGCTCAATGTCTGACTAGATCACATCGATAATTAGTAAAGGGGATAGATGACATTCGCTTGTGGCGAAGCACCTATCCCCGAATAGCTGATGATAAACCTAGAATCCTATACTCCGGTATCTAATAATCACAGTATCGGCCTAGATATGGCGATTGTCACTGGGATAGATACTGATTTAAAAGATATCTGCGAAAAAATAGTTACACAATTACTCTTATTCACCGCTTCTTCTATCCCCCATCGCCAACAGCGCTGTCCCATAAGCTGCTTCTGTATAGACTGACGCTACTACAGGAACCTGCAAATGACGTTCCCTAATTGCAGTCCAAGTATCATTTGCCGCGCCACCCCCAGCAGTATAAACACGAGTTAACTTGTCTGCCCCCATTTGCTGTAATAATTCATACCCTCGCGCTTCTATGCGGGCAATACTTTCTAATAACCCATGTAGAAATTCCACTGGGTGATCTGGGCGTGGTTCCAAACGTGGGGGTAAATTGGGATCATTAATGGGAAAGCGATCGCCTGCTTTCAATAATGGATAATAATCTAACTCGCTGGCTTTTGATCCATCAATCTCACGGCTAAGGTTTTCTAATTCAGCGTTAGTGAAAAATTGCTTTAGCACTGCACCCCCAGTATTAGAAGCACCCCCAGTCAACCACAAATCACCCAACCGATGGCTGTAAATCCCATATCTGGCATCTTCTACACGGGTATGACTTAATAACTTGAGTACCAATGTTGAACCAAGGGAAGTTACGGCTTCACCAGGCAATTTTGCTCCACTGGCGAGAAAAGCGGCAATACTATCAGTTGTACCAGCACACACCACACAACCACGGCGGAAATGAAACTTATCTGCAATTTCACGGCGTAATTGGGCAATTGGAGTCCCAGGAGGTAAAACTTTGGGTAGCTGAATCGGTATTTGCAACTTTTCTAGCCATTCTGGGTATTTAAACTCTTCTACGTCATAACCCAGCTTTAAAGCATTATGGTAATCGCTAATACCCAACTGACCATGCAGGAGGAACGCCAGCCAGTCGGCTTGATGCAGAAAATATCTAGCTTCACTAAAAGCAGGTAATTGCCTCATCCACAAAAGTTTGGCTAGGCTGGAGGTGGCACTCAACACGGGATGATTGGGGGGTGCTACACTCCTCAAATCCTGTATTACCAATGATCCCCGCGCATCGTTGTACAAAAGTGCTGCATCTACAGGATTGCCAGCAGCATCGACTAGCAAAACGGTGGAAGAAGTGCCATTAATTGCGATCGCTTTAATTTCTCGCCGTAATTTCTCAGGTATTTGTTCCATCAGCACAAACAAAGCCTGCTGCCAAAAACTTGGAATAATAGGCGCTTGTGAGTCATTGAAGGGATATCGCACCTCAGCTTTGATCCAAGAGGCTTCCTCGTCAATCACCACACCGCGCGCGCCAGACGTGCCAAAGTCGATACCCAAATACAAATTCATAATTTTATAAATTTTGCTAAGTCGAGTAACTAACGACTACTGACCAATAACTGCTTTTGTTGCATCTTGTAACAAGATATTCCCCAATCTTCGCAAAACAAGGAAAAGTAGTAAACGAACTGTTCAAAATCTATTCAGGTTAGGAGGTTTTCAGCCATGCCTATCTTAGATACTCTGTACATCGCTCAGGTGTCTTCCATCTCAGATACTCAAGTCTACATCGCTCTAGTTGTGGCGTTGATCCCAGGAGTTCTAGCTTGGCGATTAGCCACAGAACTTTACAAATAACGCTACGATGTGACACAGTTAAAAAACTAATAATCCTGGCAGTACGGGGTGCAATTTCTAGACACTTATGGCTTTATGTTATAAGTTGTTAGAAACCTTGCACTTACGTAAGCCAGGTTATTTTTTAACTCGTGCAACACTTGTAGCTATTTCCAAAAAATGAAGTAATATGGCAGCTAAATCAAGCATTCAGGAGTGCTGTTAGCGGATAGCTAGGGTTTAGCTCCTGCTGAGTGCTGAGTACCCAATTTGAAGAAGTAATGAGTAAAAAGTAGTACTTATGAACCTTCCTACTCAGCACTCGCTACTCGGAACTGATTTGATGCTGAGTGCGATTATTGGTTTTTTACTCAGCACTCTTCATAGTGCTTCCCTTCACTCAGCGAGGTTATTTTTAGCATCATGAACGCGACTCAACCGTCTAGACCACCGTTACAGCCTATACAAAAACGCCGGGTCATTCCTCGACCAAAGCGGCATCTTCAACAACGTTCTTACCAGGTGATGGCATTGGAAAATACTGCCAAGATAGCGGTCAATCTTGCTATTACAGTTGCCGCCGCATCTGCCTTAGTACAACTTTTGCCTTATCACTGGTTACAGCAAGAAAAGTTGCGAGAAATCCGTACTGAAGTCAAGCTGATGGAAGGATATGTCAATGGTTTGCAGGCAGAATTTAGCCGTAACTTCGATCCGCAGCAAGCTAAAACTATTATGCAACAACAAGGATACCGATTTGATCCCAGCCAGCGTCAGGTGGTGTTCATGAATCAGGATCGCAGAGAAGATGAACAAACAGAATCATTACCCTAAGAAAAATATCGAATTTGGGATTTGGGATTACTCAAGTTTCTTGTGATTCTGGCTATGTATAAACAGGGTGTTAATTTATTTATATTATTGCTAATAAATAATAGCGTCTCTATGCTCCAATTCAAAATTCAAAATGAAGAATTTACTTTTTGAATCTTGAATTTACCAAAGTCGCTCATCTACCAATTAGGACGTTAAGCAGATAGCAGTTCATCTAGCCAATTTTCGAGTTGTAAACGCAAGCGAGTACCAGTAATGTCTCTGCTGTTGTCGAGAGAAGGCAGTTGAGTGAGGGCGCGACGATAATCAGCGATCGCACAATTCCAGTCACCCCAAAGATGGTAAGTCCTGCCGCGTTCAGCCCAAATATGACCTTCTAGTTGACCGAAAAGCAGTGCTACCTCAAAATTCTCAATTGCCTCATCGTATTGCCCCAACTCACGCCAGGTAATGCCTCGGTTAATCCACGCCCGGACATGGCGAGGATTCAAATCAATTGCTTGCTCGTAGTCGGCAAGTGCTGCTGGTAATTCCCCACAAGCAGCGTAGTAATTTGCCCGATTGTTATAAGCACTAGCCAAGTTGGGATTAAATTTGAGGGCGGTGTTATAGTCGCAAAGTGCTTTTTGCGTTTCACCACTTTGGAAATAAATTAGCCCCCGATTGCTGTAATCCACAGCATTGTAGGGATGGCGGTAAATTAGTTGGCTTAACATTGCGATCGCCTCAGTGTAATCTCCTTGTTGAGCCAACCTTAAAGCACAAGAACGTAAGTAGCTGTCCTCTAAAGTAGATTCGTTCCTGTCGTTTGTCCTATGCTCTTGGATTTTATTTGTACTATTTAAAACATATCTGTATTGGTTATTTTGTGGGTTGCCGGAAGCTAAAAATGAGTAAATATTCATCTTTCCCTACCTGAAATACGTGCTTTTTGAAATTAAATTCTAGTTTTTAAGCGCTTGTGGTTTTACTATTATGTCTATTATTAAGGTATTGATGGTTACTTGAAAGCCATCTCAAGACTGAGTTTAAACTACTTGTACCAATAGAAATCTATGCCCTAAATAAACAATTGCTCCTCAAACCTAATCATAGATACTTCATCTCCAAGCTGAATTCCAGAAATAACAGATGTCAATCTCAAAGACTAGTCAAATAGTGAGAGCAACAAATTGGTAGAATGCCAGCAAGACAGATGAGAAAGAGGACAAGGTGGACAAGGGGACAGGGAGAATGCCCAATACTTCGGCTTCGCTCAGTACAAGTGCCCCATACCCCAATTCCTAGATTTAATTTTTAAATTTTGAAAAATTTTCCAATGACAACTGCAATTTCCTATCCCAATGCCCCCGATCTAGCAACCGATGATTACATTGTTATCGGCTTGGCAACCTGCTTCGTCAAAGAAGATGGAGAAGTTCATCAAATCGAAGTTATAGAACCGATTCCCTCTGCGGCTTTGGAAGCGCTGTTTAAGGGCATTCCTACCTCTTATAAGCTAGCTTGTGCCACAACTTTGGGATCTTTGCTAGATGGCAATTCACAACTCCTACCAGATGGCTTCCCAGAGTCATCTCAGTTTGGTGAGGAATTTGTGCCACGGGTGTTTGCAGCAGCTCGTACCTACAAGCGTCGTGAATCTGCAAAATCCCTAATTCCTTTAGGTACAACCTACACTGAGTTTAAGTATTCTATTGAGCGCAAGCGGGTGCTAAATGCTGCTAGGGTTATCACCAAAGAAGACAACGTGAAACAACACTCTCACACTCACAAAGTTCTTTAGGTAATAATGTTAAAACTTTATGGCGGCGCTCGTAGTCGAGCGTCAATTGTTCACTGGTATTTAGAGGAACTAGGAGTTCCCTACGAATTTGTCAAGCTCGATATGCAGACGGGTGAACACCTGAAGCCTGAGTATTTGACAATTAACCCAATTGGTAAAGTTCCAGCAATTGTTGATGGGGATTTTCAACTTTGGGAATCTGGAGCAATTTTGCTGTATCTTGCCGATAAATATGGTAAGAGCGCACTTTCACCAGAAGAGCGGGCTATATTCTCCCAGTGGGTGTTGTTTGGCAATGCTACGCTCGCTACAGGGATTTTTGTGGAAGCAAATCGGGAGCGAGAAATGCCCCGCTTGTTGACTCCCTTGAATGAAATCCTTGAACGGCAACCTTTTTTGCTGGGTAATGAGTTCACTGTTGCCGATGTAGCAGTGGGGTCTATTCTGAGTTACATTCCCATCATGCTGAAGCTAGACATTAGCTCCTACCCAGCCGTTTTGAACTATATCAAGCAGTTATCTGAGCGTCCGGCATTTCAAAAAAGTATTGGCGGAGGGGCTTAATTATAGTTTGTAGGGGCATTACTCTAACGGGAGCGGTCTACCTCGTAACGGGAGCGGTATCTGTTGTACCGGGAGCGGCATCTGTTGTAATGGGAGCGGCATCTGTTGTAACGGGAGCGGCATCTGTTGTAACGGGAGCGGCATCTGTTGTAATGGGAGCGGTATCTGTTGTACCGGGAGCGGTATCTGTTGTACCGGGAGCGGTATCTGTTGTACCGGGAGCGGTATACGTTGTAACGGGAGCGGTATTTGTTGTACCGGGAGCGGTCTAAGTCAAAAAGAAGAGTTGCAGGTCTAGGGCAATACAGTTCAGTTAAGCATTTCTTCCTTACTGTATTGCTTTAAAACCTCGTTTACAGCTTCGGTGTGGAAATGCTAGTGATCAATCAGGGAAGCAGAGCCTCAATTAAGGCGTTCCCAGTTTGAAACTGGGAACGAGGTAAAAGCTTGTTCTAGAGTGGCTTTTACCTTAAATTGACACCAGGGATCATTTTTTTACTCAACAAAATCACGTCGTGCCTCGTGCGTTGATTTCAACCTTTCTTCTAAAACTGCCCAATTTTTCTGCTCAATTAAGTTAGTCAACTCGTCGAGATGATGACGATATTGTTGGAGCGATCGCAGCAAGGCTTGACGATTATACCGCGCCATCATCACGCCCAACTCGGAATTGCCACCACCCACACGACTGGTATCCCGAAAACCTGAACTAGCTAACTTTTGGGCTAATTGCAAAACATCGGGGTCAGTTTCACTCAAACAAGCAGCAATCAACGAGGAACTGACCATCACCGGTAAATGGGAAATCCAACTAACAGCGTAGTCATGTTGCTCAGGTTGACAATGATAGATATTAGCCCCAAGCGATCGGACAATTGACTCTACAACCGTAATTGCAGTGGTTGGTGTTGTGGTTACTGGTGTTAGGACATAAGGTTTATCGACAAATAAATGCCGTTGTGCCGCTTCTATCCCACTGTCTGTTGTTCCCGCCATTGGATGACCGCCAATAAAATTATTCCAAAGGGGAGAAATCGCCTTAACTATCTCTGCTTTTGCCGAACCCACATCAGTTACAACCGTAGTCACAGGCAAATGAGCGATCAACTGCTCAAATTGGGGCACAATAAGGGCTAGAGGTGTACAAATAAATACAACCTCTGCGGCTGCTAACAGGCTCAACTCAACTGATGCCTGATCAACGCTACCGAGAGCAACTGCCTTTTCACAGGTAGATTCACGACGACTGACTCCTAAGATATGATGTCCTTGCGATCGCAAATCAAAACCCAAAGATCCGCCTATCAATCCCAGTCCTAAAATTCCAATATTCATTTTTGATTTTGACATTCCGTTTTTTATGACTTTACCAACTATTAAAGTTGGCATCCAAGGGGTAGCATCGATGACTGTAGAGGAATTGCTGGAACAATACGCGGCAGGAGTCTTAGACTTTAATGGTATTGACCTCGCGGAAGCTAACCTGAGTGGGGTTAAACTCAGTGGCGTAAATCTTAGCAATGCTAATTTGAGCATAGTCAACCTGAGTGGCGCGAATCTGAGTGAAGCTAACTTAAGCAATGCCAAGCTGAATGTAGCCAGACTGAGTGGGGCGAATCTATGTAGCGCCATCTTGAACAATGCCAGTCTCAACGTCGCTAATTTGATTCGAGCGGATCTAAGTCGCGCTCAACTTAGAGGAGCCACATTGATCCGCGCCGAGTTAATTCGCGCCGACCTCAGTCGCGCTGACCTATCAGAGGCTGACCTCACCAGTGCCGATCTGCGAGAGGCGACGCTCCGCCAAGCGAATCTCCGTCAGGCTAACTTGAGCGAGGCTGTCTTAAGAGGCAGTTCTCTAACAGGAGCCAACTTGGAGATGGCTAAATTAAACGCTACTGACCTTAGTCGTTCTGATGTTAGCGGTGCAAATTTGCGAGATGCCGAACTCAGACAAGCAAATCTCAGCCATACTAACTTGAGCGGAGCAGATTTGAGCGGCGCAAATCTCCGGTGGGCAGATTTGAGCGGTGCAAAGTTGAGCGGTGCTAATTTAATTGGTGCAGATTTAAGCAATGCTAATTTAACGAATACAGTTTTAATCCACGCCGATTTAACTCAGGCAAAATTAATTAGGGCGGAATGGATTGGTGCTGATTTAACAGGAGCAACTTTAACTGGCGCAAAACTTTATGCCACCTCCAGGTTTGGTTTAAAAACCGAAGGGATGATTTGTGAATGGGTTGATCTTAGTCCCAAAGGCGATCATTCCATTATCCAAAAGTTCCATTTGGAAGACTCAGGAGATTTTTTTAACGAAACACCGCCGACAATCCGTATTATTGTTGATGCAGCCCTAGAACATGATGCTAACTTTGCTCTGGCTGGCGCTTACTATCAAATTGCTCAGGAACATCGGCGACTGAAACAACCCCCAAGTATAGAAAGTGGGCGTCGTCGAACTGTTTTCACCTTTCATGTAGATAGCGACGAAGTGTTATTTTCCACTGCTTATATTATGATTCTTCCCTTTCTAGATGCGGCATCTACCCAAAAGAATATTTCTAGTATGCTGGAAATGATTAACAGTGAAGTTGTTGCAAACCAAGATTTTAAATTGCCCCAGATGGTGAAACAATTAAATATTCTTGTAGAGCAAGCCATGAGTCAGGCTACAACAATTAAACCGATGAAAAAAAATATCGAAGTAGCTGCGAAGTTAAATTTTTGTAAAGCCCCAACCCAAATAGTTTTAACGAATTCCAGCGCCCACACCTTGATTGTGCATGACAATCCAAACTTTGGGAAAAGATTTATTAATCGCTCTGCTCTGAATGCTTCAGCTTATGATGATATATCCAGCGAATCAACACAATATAGATTGCCTTCGTTAAATATGGTTATGGATTTTGTTAAAGGGTTTCATTATATTAGTCATTAGTCATGGGACATTAGGTATTAGTTATTGGACAAATGACAAAAAACAAATTTATGGAGGATAAGAATGCGCGATACCTTTAATAAAATGATCGGTCGAACTCGCTATGTGGTCTTTCGCCTATTTCTGCATTTAGGGGGAGGTGAGGTAGCACCAATTTTGGGAGTATTAAATAGTGCTGGACGAGATGCGATCGATGCCGATGGCGACTTAGAAGTTTTGGGAGAAAAATTAGTAGAAATTAACCAAACCCTGCTTCAATACGATGAATACTGGCTTTCGGCTGCCAACGAAGGTGATGTATTTTGGGAAGAAGGCGAGGCGGGAGATTACGTAAATGAATTATTTACTGACTCTGCCCAAAGATATCTCAGTGAACCAGATTACAGTTCTGCCTCTGGATTTGATGAACCTTTATCTATTCCTGTAACCCGTAACGTCATTGTGATGCTTACAGTAGCTTATGAAGGAGAAGTACCAGAGTTGGAAACTGACCTTTCTAACGTTCAGGGACTCAAGGAAGGATTGAAAGCATTGATAAATTTGCATTATAAACATAGATTGAAGGCAATCCAAGTGCATTTCTCGCCAGCACAGTTAGGCGATGAACTCACTAGCGATCAGCTCTTACAATATTACCCAGAATTGATTCCTTTGTAATGTGTTGGGTAGTCCCTACTTACTAATTACCTCAAGAAATTGTTAAGCTTGAAGATAGGACAATAATCCAATGATCATGACCATAGTGCGTAAATTTACAGCCGTTTTTTTAGCTATGAGTTTGTGCCTGACAACTGTAGCCTGTGGGGGAGGAGAGCAAAAGACTAGTACCCCGCCAGCTAAGAACGTTAGCCAAACTTCTACCACCACTAAATTGAGTGATGGACAGTATCAAATACAACAAGCTACATACGATGATGCAAGTGGGGAGTATAGTCTGTTTTTACTCAACAATAATCCCCCAACATTTGCCACTGAAAATTTGCAAATGGCACGGTTAACAGATGATGAAATCAAGCAAGGTAAAAAAACCTATCTGAAGGTAGAAAAGGGACAGCCGATTTTATATCTGACGGAAGATTTTAAAATTGAGTATGTCCACAACGTTACCGAGAATAAAACTAATCCCCAAACAGGACAACAAGAGACAGTTGTAGTCCGTCAACAAAATAGCTTCTGGGCACCCTTTGCTGGGGCGGTAGCTGGTGGGATAGCGGGTCAGGCCATTGGCAGTATGTTATTTAGACCGCAGTACTACGTGCCCCCTGCTTATCAACAAGGAGGAGTAATGAATGGCTACGGTGGATATGGTGGAAGCTATAACCAAGCAGTTCAAAGCTATCAAACTCGCTATAATGCGCCACCCGCAGCCGTGACAAATCGCACTGCGTTCCGCAATACAGGGACAATTAGAAGGTCATATCCTGGTAATTCAACAGTACGCAATACACCACGTAACACTACAGGTAATAGCCGCCCTTCTGGTTCTGGTTTTGGTAGTAGTGAACTCAGACCCTCTGGTAACTCCAGCACTACCAGACGCAATTCTGGCAGTAGTTTTGGTAGTGGGCGTAGTTCAGCACCCCGCCGCTCAAGTGGTTTCGGTAGTAGACGCCGTTAATAAATTTCAAATTCAATAAATAGACTGCCTAAGAAGTGAAGGTAGTGTGTTTCATAAAGAAGTCGGAGGGTTCGCTTGTAACTCTCCGACTTCTGTTGATATCTATGCAATTCGTGAGTTTTCAAAATCCAACGAAATTTATTACCCTCATGTGTTTATGACTCGCATTTGCGACAGAATTGGTGAAAGTCCACAAATGTGCGTAGGCGTAGCCTGCACTTCTCTACGAGAGGCTGCACTTCGACAAAGCTCAGTGACCACGCCAACGGCATACTTCTCTGCGAGACGCTACGCGAACGACTGCGCTCAGTACAAGAGGCTCAGTGACCATCGTACACATTGCATTAACTAAAATCTCTGCTACTTATAATTGCTGGCATAGTGTTTTTAAGTTTAACAAAAAATTATTTTAAAAATACTATTCAACAGTTTGCTAGTTACCAAACCGATGTATTATATAAATAAATTTACAAAAATCAACAATGGTAGAACGCCCAATTAAGAAATCGGAACGTCAGTCACAACCAAGTACTGACAACAATTCCGAAAATTTGGATTCTATACCTTCTATTGAATCCAAACCTTCTATTCAATCCAAACCTTCTATTAAATTGAAAGCTTCTATTGAATCCAAACCTTCTATTGAATCTATACCTTCTATTGAATCCAAACCTTCTATTGAATCCAAACCTTCTATTGAATCCAAACCTTCTATTGAATCCAAACCTTCTATTGAATCTAAACCCAATATCTCAAAACCGAGCCGTAATCGCTCGTCTGATACAGGAAAAAAAGCATCTTTTGGCGATGACAATAGGCAGCAGGGTAATCCTGCACTAGCGCGTGGCCCAAAACCTGCAAAACCTCCAGCCCCTGTGCAAACCGAACCAGAAATCGAATCTGAACCTGTTTCTGAGGAGTCGGAAGATTAGCAGTTTGCAGAAGTCCCCAACATCTGAAGTACACCAAAAAAACACCGGCAGTATTCCGAGTTGTACTCCTGCGACATACACGCCAGTTCACTTAATTATAGGAACCAGAACACACGACTGGTTCCTCAACCTACATCTGTAGCGGTCATTTTTAAAATCGGTGTAATTTATTCATCCTGACTACACAGACAAAGCCCGCAAATGCTTTTACTCAATATTCAAGTTAAAAGGCAAGCGGGCATAAATCCCTTGTGGATCGTTCATATTTTGCAGAATCCCTACTTCTTGTTGCAACTTCTGGAATTCTGCGGCGAGAGGATTGGATTGTTTGAGTTGTGTTTCTTCAATCCCTAAAGCAGTCCGCGCCTCTTCAGTTGCACGCCCAAAAAAGCGTTGTCCGAAGCTGCTAGTGCGGGGATACTCTTGCAATTCCCAGTCTTCTCCTAGTTTTGCTTGTTTGGCAGCGTATGCGATCGCAGTATTTAAACCGCCAATTTCATCCACCAAACCAATTTCCTTCGCTGCCACACCCGACCAAACTCGTCCTTGGGCAATTTCTGCAACTTTTTGTTCTGGCAGTTTCCGACCTTGAGAAACTTTATTTAGAAACATATTATAAATTCGGTTAACACTGCGTTGATAAAGTGCTAACTCTTGGGGCGATTTCGGACGCGAAACTGTTTGACTATCAGCATAGCGGGCGGTTTTCACTGAATCCCAGGTGATACCATTATCATTCGCTAACTTTTGCCCATTAAATAGCACCCCAAATACCCCTATAGAGCCTGTTATCGTATTTGGTTCTGCAAAAATGCGGTTAGAGTCGCTAGCAATCCAATAACCACCAGAGGCGGCAACATCACCCATAGATACTACAACTGGTTTCGCCTCACGAGTTAATTTAACTTCTCGCTGCATGACTTCAGATGCGGTAGCACTACCACCAGGACTATTAATTCGCAATACGACTGCTTTCACATCTTTATCTTGTCGTAGTTTGTTGAAGATTTTCGCAAAGCGATCGCCTCCGACTTGCCCGTTATCACCTTTACCATCAACAATCTCGCCCTCGGCATAAACAACGGCAATTTGATTTTTGGAGTTGCGTTCTACACCGAAAGATTTGCCGGGAACTTGGGCGTAGTTATTCAGATTAATTTGCTGGAATGTTTTGTCTTCTTTATCGCTATTTGTGAACTTTTTGAGGTCAGTTACCACTTCATCAGCGTATGCTATTTTATCAACTAAACCGTTGGTTTTGGCTTGGGTGGCTTCCAGTAGCGCTTGATTATCTGCGATCGCCTGCAACTGTTGGGGTGGAATTTTCCGACTTGCGCCCACAGCAGTGCGCCACTCTCCCCAAACATCATCCAATAATTTCTGCGTTTGGTCGCGGTTTTCTGGACTCAACTTTGTGAGGATAAACGGTTCAACAGCTCCCTTAAATTTCCCCACTCGCACGACTTGAACACCAATGCCATATTTCTGCAATGCCCCCGCAAAGAACATCGGTTGCGAACTTAAACCGTTGACTTCCATCATTCCCAAGGGATTAAGAATGATGGAATTTGCCACTGAACAAAGGTAATATTCCTTTTTACTCCAATCGCTGCCATAGGCGACAATCTTTTTCCCAGCAGCGCGAAACTCCTCTAGCTCTTTCCGAATTTCTTTAAGGGAGGCATAGCCAACGTTGCTAGCTTCGCTTGCACGCGTTGCATCTAGATAGATTCCGACAATTCGCGGATCGCGCCGCGCCTTTTCCAGAGTTTCCAGAACTTTACGGAGTGACATCCTCTCCTCATCCACACCTGATATTGTGTTTTGAAACAGTTCGCCTGAACTAGGTTCGCTATCAGTAATTTTCATCGACAAGTCAAAAACCAGCATTGACTTATCTTTCACATTTGGCCCAGGATCTTTAGAGGAGGTAGCAGCCAATATTAGTAAAAACAGTCCAGTGGTTCCCAAACCACCAAAAATAATTAGTCCTAGTAAGGTGCCAACTAAACTAGCAAAAGTTTGTTTAATAAAATTACGCATTAGTTATTAGTTATTGGACATGGGGCATTGGGCATGGGGCATTGGGCATTGGTTATAACCAATAGAGGACTAATAACCATGCCAATTTTAGGTTTTGATAGGACTTACGGAAAACTATGCGCGGTAGGGGCAATTCATGAATTGCCCCTACCCATATTGTTTGCGTAAGTCCTGTTTGGATTGGAAACAAATCTAAAATCCAAAATCCAAAATCCAAAATTGATTGACTAATGACCTATTTACCTATTCTATGCGCTGTAAACTGCCAGAGTGCTGTAACTGATACAACGTGGCGTTGCCAGTGCAGAATAATACTGTGGTGATTTCGGCGATTAACACTTCAGCCAGTTCGTAAACAGCTGCCTCTGATGCTGCTGCTGCTTGCAGGAAAGGCATTGCTAAACCAGCTATATCTGCTCCCAAAGCGATCGCTGCTGCGATATCCAATCCATGACGCAACCCCCCCGAAGCAATCAACGGGACATCTGGTGCTGCATCTACGCCCGTCGTAGACATCGCTTTAATACTTGTAATGCACTCTGCCGTCGTTAAACCCCAATCGGCAAATGTCCTCCCTAAGCGACGTTGCAAGGGATTTTCGGCTCGTTCGCTTTCTACCTTCGCCCAAGAAGTACCCCCCGCACCAGCCACATCAATGGCCGCTACCCCAGCCGCGATCAGTTTCTCGGCGATCGCGCCTGAAATGCCGTTACCAACTTCCTTAGCAATAACTGGTACTGGCATTTCACTGCATAGCTTATGAATTTTGTCAAGCAACCCTTTAAAATTAGTATCACCTTTGGGTTGAATGCACTCTTGTAGGGGGTTAATGTGTAAAATCAGAGCATCAGCCTCTAGCATCTCAACGACCCGCAAACCTTCATCTAAGCCGTACTTGTAGTTAAGTTGCACAGCGCCCAAATTGGCAAACAGCAGAACATCGGGGGCATACTTGCGGATAGCAAAAGTATCAGCCACTTGGGGTTTTTCTACAGCTACTCGCTGGGAACCAACACCCATTGCAATTTTGTAATGTTGTGCGACTTGGGCTAAACGTTGGTTAATGATTCCTGCTTGTTCTGTTCCCCCAGTCATGGAAGAAATTAACAGGGGTGCGCCAAGGCGTTTTCCCAGGAAAGTTGTAGTGATATCAATGTCGTTGCGGTCTAGTTCGGGTAAGCAACAATGGGTGAAGCGGTAGCGTTCTAGTCCATTGGTGATTTGGTGGCATTGCACATCTTCCTCTAGACAGATCCGAATATGATCTGCTTTGCGATTCTGGGTTTGTGCAAAGATGTTGGTAGGGGCGTTCACTGGTGGGTATGACTCAAAGTATTTGCGATCGCTATTGTTACATTGTCTGTAAGCGTAGCTTTAATACCTCCCCGAAGAATTATAGCTTGATTTCGCTTTGCTCCATGAACCTTGTATCTTGAAAGAAGCGCTAGAATTCCGATCCCACCTCGGTCGATTTGGAAGATATTTCCTTCCATGCTATCGAGTCATATACCCATCTACACTGGCGATTTCAAACTCACAGGCTCTAGAAACCTGTTCTACTGGTAATTTCCCAAAGCTGATTAATGGTAAATAAGTGGGATTTGCCATCAGTTCTTTTGCCAATAAGAACCCAGTAATTGTCCAAGTTTGATATTTCCTAGCTTGTTTCCCAATCAGTCGCCCCTTCTTGCCGTCGTAATACTCCGGCCATTCATCTTCACTGAGGCGTGCTTGAGCAATTTCAATTGCCTTTTGTGCAAGACTTATCTTGTTAGTTTTCACCGCCGCCGCCGCCAACATCCACATTAAGACTGGCCAACTACCGGCATTATGATACGACCAGGGGATGTTTTTGGGGTCACATCCAGTTACAATTCTGTACTCTTCATTTTCCAAAGCTGGGAAACAAATTTTCATTGGCATATCTCCCACCAAGTCATCCCATCGTTCCTCAATGAGAGTCATAATTGCTTGTGACTGTTCTTCGGTGGCTAAGTCTGAAATGATTGCCATTAAGTTTCCGAGTGAAAAGAAGCGAGTATCTAGCTGCGACGGCCCGACATTACCTGCTAGATAACCACCTTTTTTGGGCAGCCATTTGTCCAATTGATAATAGGGAACAGAATCTACATATATGTTGAACAAATTAACAGCAGCCTTGCCATATTCTTCACTTTTGAAGCGATAAATTGCATTCAGGCGATTAATATCTATCCAATAATGCTGGCGGATATGAGCACATAAAAGAGGCAAGCGGTTATCAATGGCTTCAACAATATCATTATTCCCTTGACAAATTAGCAGTTCACGAGATGCCCGCAATGCCGTATAAAAAAGAACTTGTAATTCTAGAGGATGCCCATAAATGCCCATACGACGATCAATCATACAAGCACCATCTGGAACCAGCAGCGTTGGGTACATATCAAAACGATTCGCCAAGCAGATTTCCATGATTAACCTGATGCCATTTTGGAATTCAGGTTGATAGGCTAGAGAAAAATCATCTGTGGCGATTACATAAGCACGCAACAAAATAATCCACCATAGGCAGGAATCTACGGGTGTAACTCTAGCGATCGCATGTTCACCAAAATCTGCTTCTAAATATTCTTGCCCATTGTCTGATACAACTTTAAAGCTAGCTGGTATTAATCCTCGTCCAGGCTTATAAGCATCTAATGCCCTTTCCTTTGGTTGTAACTTTAAGGTTTCTTCTAAGAAATTGCGAACAATATCTTTTCTACCTTTGATCAGAAAAATTAGGGCTGAAGAAACAAAATCCCGAACAAAGCATTGGTCATAATTGAGAGCCTCTACAGATGCGTCATAAGCGGCTACAGTGCCAACGGGACGTCCTTGATAGTAGAGTATTGTTTTTTCTAGTGCTTTCCAGGCTTCTTCTACTTCTTTTATATTTTCAGTAGTTTCAAATTCGTTTAGCTGCATCGCCAGAATAACTCCATTTTAGTTGTGATTTTGTAGTAGATGCGTCTTCATTTATTTTGCTATTTTTATCATAACAAAGCCCATTTTTTGAATAGCAAAAATAAGTTTGGCAACAATTAATCTAGGAATCTTAACCGCTCTATCGCTCCCTTTATGGACTCTAATAACAAAAATCAAGTTCTATAGGCTGTATTCCTTACGGGGGAGTACGTTTTGAAGCTTATTCTTCTTTATAAAACTTTTATTTTAATGCAGTAGCATAAGGGGAGCGGTGGAACCATATTAACTAAATCGGCTGACTTTCACAGAGCTTGATTGTTAGTTAATTTGCTTTAAATTAATCATCCTTTTGGTTAATTATAGTTTTTGTGATTCAACGCAACCAATACATTATTCTCCAAAACACTCACACAAGATACATCTTTAGATTATTTATGTTTCCGCTTTCATGTCGGGAATCTTTGCTTTACCAAACAAAAATATATCTTTAGTATTGTTTAAGGTTTGCGTGAAGTTAAAACTGTTGCAGTATTTTTACTTATTGGGATTAGTTTTTGACACGAAGAAGTCAGATTATTCCCCTATAGACTAATAATTTATAACGTTTTTTCAGAATATGCAAGATAAATGCTGAAAAGATTTAAGATGTCAATACTTCTGAAGAGTTATATGTTTTACCTACTGAGAGTAACTTACCATCAAATATTATACTGTCAACTTAATTGAGTTAGTAACTTATTTATCAAAATTGAGATATTTGTGAAAGTTTAATTGCTTCTGGAATTCTTTATAAGCCTGATTAATTGATTGCATTGAAGCTTTTGCGATCGCAGAACTGTTGACATCAGGATGATACTGTCTTGCTAATCGAAGGTAGGCAAGTCTAACATCTTTGGGATGATAGCTCTGATTTACACCCAAGACTTCCCACCATTCCCCAGATAGTACAGAGTCAAGACTATATTTATCAGAGCTTTGCATTTGACTCCAAATCTTGATGCTACCGCCATTACCGCCACTTACTAGCGTCTTGCCATTAGGACTAAAAGCAACGGGATTACACCCAGAAAGACTTTGTAGTAGTTCTCCAGTATGTAGGTTCCAAAGTTTAATAATACCGTCTCTGCTGCTACTGGCGAGGGTTTTTCCATCGGAGCTGATGGCAACAGAGAAAACTGCCGTTGAGTGTCCAGTCAGAGTGGAAAGTAATTCTCCAGTTTGGAGATTCCACAGCTTTATTGTGGCATCTGTGCCACCACTAATAAGAGTTTGACTATTAAGACTGATGGCAAGTGTATTTACTGCTCCCAAATGTCCAGTGAGAATATAGCGCTGTTGCCAAGTTTTAACATCCCAAAGCCTAATAGTTTGATCCGCGCTACCACTTGCAAGAATTTTACTATTGGGACTAATGATGACAGACAAAACTGCATCTGAGTGTCCATTCAAGGTGCATTTTATTGTTCCCGTGTAGCGTCCCCAAATTCTAATCGTCTTATCGGCAGATCCACTAGCAAGAATTGCCCCATCAGTGCTGTAGGCTACCGAGTTAACAAAACCATTATGACTATAGGGAGAGTTTAAATAAAAGAATGTATGGAGAAATTTTCTTTTGTCCATCTGCCAACTGCTGATTTTGCAATCAACACTACCACTTGCAATCTGCTGTCCATCAGGGCTGATCGCAACAGATAAAACTGCCTCTGCTTGTCCAGAGAACGTGTAAAGCCATTTTCCTGTTTTCAAGTTCCACAGATTAACTTGTCTGTCGTCACTGCCACTAATCAAGGTAGTACCATCAGGACTAATAGCGATCGCATTAACTGCCCCTAAGTGACCCTTGAGTGTGCCTACACATCTCCAAGTTTCAGGTAGCTGGGTTGTCAGAGATATTATTTCTGGTTCAATATTGGAAGTAGAAGGTTTAAGAGTAACAAATTCTGATTTTTTCTTGAATTCAGCCTTGAGTGCTTGCAACTCATCCTCGATTTCCAAAACAGCAAATTTTTGGTTGAGATCCTCACCAAATAAAAATACTTCTAATTCCATAACTGCTTCTGAATAGGCATCCATCAGCAAAACTTTCTCTTCCATTCGCTCAAAAAGCTGTGCTGGAGTTTCGCTAATTCCAGATTCATCTAACAGTTTGGCAATACCATAGGCGGCAAGTCCCACCACTACACCAATTCCTGCCATCGGTACTGCACCAATCCCAAATGCCAGCCCTACTTTAGGTGCGACTAAACCCATACCACCGACGACGCTATAAACACCAGCACCGCCGGCTGCACCAATTCCCATTGCTGCGATCGCAGCAGCATCTCCCTCTGCTATTGCTTTAAAAGCGCCATAAGCAGCTGCACCAGCCACAGCGCCAGCACCAACTACAGGAGTTGTACCAATGCCGACAGCGCCAAATCCTCCTGCTAGCCCCATCCCGCCTACTGTTACGGCAACACTAGCACCTGCTATGGTTCCACCTGCAATGAATGCCGCACCTGTTTTAGAGTTTTGTGTCATTGCCTAATGTTTTCTTGAAATTTTCTAGAGTCATCAGATTTTGTTTGAGTACAGCTACTATTACTTCCTGCTGTTGAAGCTGAGTTTGAAGAATAAGTACAATTTTATTTTGAACTTTTTTATTCACTACAGATTGAAGGGTTAAATCATCATCATTCTTTGTCAAAGCTGTCTGAGCTTTTTCGTTCCAGGATTTAGCTTCTTTCTGCGCTTCTTCAAAATCTTTTTGAATACCTTCTTGATTAGCAACAGCGCTGTTGACAGCTTTTTTTGTCTCATGGATAGCCTCTGCTAAAAGCACTTTGCTGTCTTCTTTAGCTTTAGTTTGCTCTTGGGGTTTAGGTGGTAGCATTAATGCTTTAAGTTGCTGTAATTCATCATCAATTGATACATCAACATCTTTATATTCAAAGCTGATGAATGTTGGTGAGAACTCACTGTTGTTAGGCTTATTGCATAATACTTCATTCTGTGCTTCTGAAACCTTTTGCTCCCAAGATTTCAAACTACTTTTAATTGCGTCTACTTGTGGTTGTTGCTCCCCTACAAGTTTTTTTAGTCTACTAGCAATTGCTTGGTATCGTTCCTTTTGGAATTTTGCTTGGCTAATTAAATCCTGATTACTTCCTTTCACAGCAAGTTGATATTCTTGCTCCCATTTATCAGCTTCCGCTTGAGCTTTCGCATAGTCTCGTTGAGCAATTTCTTGGGCTGCTCTGGAGTGACTTGCTCCTTGGCGTAACTTTCGTAGCGCATCCTGTGATGATTGATTTTGGTCGTAAAGTCCCATAAGTTTATTTGAGTAGCCTTATTACCCAAAGCGTAGACTGATTAATACTGTTACGTCTTCGTAAAAATTACTTAAGCCTTGACTTTTGCTTTTACTGCTACATCAGAAAAGTCTCATTACAATATTTCATTAACGTTTCACGCCAGACTCGCCGATTCCGATGGGGTTGTCAGGACAAATAGTTTATGGAACTTGTTCTTAACAACGAGGTAAGAATTGAAACAATTTTTTCTATAGTTAACACTTCATAAAATCAGCAACGTCTAATATTTAGAAAATTACAAAAAGGATTGACGTACTTTCCCCAAAGCTGAAAATATACTAGTTAATCCATCCATATTGGCTTGGCAACTCATGTTTTTATCAAATTCCCTAGAAAATCAACTTAAGCGGTGGAACGAAACCATCCACAATCAACCGAAAAATCCTAATGCTTACATTCGCCGAGGCATGGTCAATTTTCAACTGGCCAATATTGATGAATCTATTCAAGATTTTGACATGGCAGAGCAACTGGATGCCTCTCTAAAACCGTACCTCTGGCAACGGGGATTATCGTACTATTATGTAGAAAGATTTGCTGAAGGCGCTCAACAGTTTGAAATAGATTTGACTGTGAACACCCAAGATGTAGAAGAAACAGTATGGCGATATCTCTGCATAGCTCGTTTGTTAGGTGTTGAAGAGGCACACAGTTCTTTATTAACTGTGACAAATGATCCTAGACGTGTTATGCAGCGTGTGTATGATTTGTATGCGGGAAATTGTACTTCAGATGATGTTTTAACTGTTGGTCAATCAGAAGGGATAAACGAAAATTTTTACAGTCATCTTTACTTGGGATTATATTACGAAGCTCAAAATAATCTTGATTTAGCTCAGGAATATATAGTTACAGCTGCTGATAATTACAAGATTGATGATTATATGTGGTATTTGGCACGAGTGCATAAAAATCTGCGAGGATGGTCTTGATTTGCTCAATAGTAAATAAATTAAACGTTATGGAAAGGGAAAGGTACAAAACTTCAGTGAAATAAAAGTCTACTACAAAATTTTTAGTTTCAGTCAATTCTGCTCATGGATTCGGCGATCGCACACTGTGTCAAAATCGCTATTGTAGGAGATTGTGCTTGTTAGAAGTGATATGTGCAATCAGATGTTAGCAAATTAGGCGATCGCCTCGAAAAGAAAACTTTCCGGCGTTGCTGAATCGTTTAACTGGATCGCAGGGATCATTGACGTAAATTAGAATGTTGGTGTCAACCGCGTTCATGCAGCATTTCCCGTGTGAACCGAGGAGCATTAAGCGGAATCGGATTTTGCTGCATACGCTCGACTAGCGATCTGAGAAACCGTTCTTTAGCCTCTGTATTAGAAATTGGCGGTGACACAACATAAGGGGACTGAATCAACAATTCAACCTCAGTTCCTTCCGGCAACTCAAAAGCTGTTTGAAGGATAAATGCACCGTTACGATAAATTGCTTTCAGAGCTTGGGTCATAACTTAATCCTTCATTCTTAATCTTATTCTAGAGTTTGCGTTCTCCAACACTACGGCTATAAGCTCCCCATTTTAACCTGAATTACCGCCTGTCCTCTTCAACGATATAGTTTACGCTGCGATCCGATCATGTCAATTTTCGGTGGCTTCGGTTTCAAACTGCACTTGACGGTACAAATGAGCGATCGCTATTTCCACATCCACCGATTCCAGTCGCAATCTCTCATCCAAATTATACTCCGACAGCACCCATTTTCTCTGTTCGTTGCGCCGAAACACTTCCACACCCGGTTGAGTTACTTGTACTAAGACATATTCTTGCAAGGTTGGAGATTGACGATATTTGGCAAACTTTTTTCCCCTATCGACTGCTTCCGTTGAAGGTGATAGCACTTCGATAATTAAGCAGGGAAATTGGATCAATTGTGGATCGTCATCGCGCTGATCGCAAGTCACCACCACATCTGGGTAGAAATACTTTTGCCCAGTTTCTACCTGCACCTTTATATCTACAATGTATACTTCACAGGAGCGTAGGCGTAGCCCGTCGTAGACATCAGCTAGGGCATCATCTAAGAGCTTAAAGAAATTTAGACAAACCCGATTATGGTTGCGTGTACCACCGCTCATCGCTACAACTTCGCCATCCCAATACTCGTAGCGTTGCTCTTGGGTGGGTTCCCAAACCAGATATGACTCTGCACTCATCAAAATGTAATCGGGTAAAGCAACCATCAGCACGATCTCTTAATGAGTTACTTTTCTAGGATAGCAAAATCCAAGCTTTCTCTTGATAGCTACTCTGACTAAGCACTGAAGTGGAATGTTCGCGCAGTGTCTCTAAGAGAA
This sequence comes from Nostoc sp. WHI, assembly GCF_015714725.1. GTDB lineage: Bacteria > Cyanobacteriota > Cyanobacteriia > Cyanobacteriales > Nostocaceae > Nostoc. Next base: position 3,072 of record NZ_WBKM01000021.1, on the reverse strand, counting down.
GCAATCGCAAAGGTTTGAGATTGCCACGCGACCCTCGCAATGACATAAGTATTAAGTCGGACATGGTATCAACAGATGAACACCGATAAATTATCTATGGTTGATTTTTACTAACATTGGCTTTGTTTGGTAGCAATAATATTAACAACGCTGTAACTGCGTTAATAACACTACAACTTCATCAATTGCTTGCCGCACAACTGTTGCAGGTTGCTGCGATTGATTCACGATAATACTGAAAACCAACGGCTCATACTTAGGCGCATTCATATATCCAGATAGAGAAACTACACCCGTTAAGGTACCTGTTTTTGCTTGCACAATCCCCTCAGCAGATGTGTTTTGAAAGCGGCCTTTCAAGGTTCCACTCTTACCAGCTACAGGTAAAGATGCGCGATACACAAATGCTGTCGGTGTTCTTGCTATTCCTCGCAAAGCTTGCACAAAAGCTTCTGGTGTCGCTAAGTTACGACGTGATAAACCCGAACCATCCACTAAAATATAATTTGCTGGATCAACTCCCAATTGAGTTAAACTCGCTTTGATAACTTCCAAACCTACATCAGCACTAGTCTGATTTTTCACTCTGGGTTTTTCCCCAGCTAATGCTCTCAGCAGTGCCTCAGCATAAAGATTATTACTATTTAAATTCGTCTCTGCTAATAATTCCGATAAAGGTGGTGACTCTACAAATGCTATTTCCTCTTGATTAACACCACTACTTACTACTAATGTTTGTCCCAAGGTAATTTTTTCTGTTGCCAAAGCAGTACGGAAGCGCCGTAAGAAATAATAATTAGGATCAACTACAGGCAAATCTATTAAAGACGGTTCAGAATTCGCTGTTAATTGTCCTTGAATTCGTAATACTGTCCCTGATAATTCGCGGGTAACGTTGACGTAGCTTGGTTGATTTTGTGCAACCGTCATTGACTGATTAATTGTCCGCCACTGTTTCGCCTCATTAATCTCAGTCCACACCACTTGTAAAGATTTACCTACAGCCTGCGGTACAAGTTTCAAGCTAAAAAGATTTTGATTCAAAATAAAGCTGTTGACTGGTGCGCCATAGTCTGATTGCACATCTTCCCATTGCCAAGTGGGGTTAACAATATCCCCTTGAATATAACTATCATCGGCTATCAACTGCTGAATTTGAGTAATACCTTTTTGTTTTAGCTGCTGTGCCAATGTTTGCAGTTGAGTATCACTTAAGCTGGGATCTCCCCTACCAACAACACGTAAAATACCATTGCCATTCTGATAAATAGAGGTGCGAATCCGAAAATTAGCACCCAATTGCTGCAATGCAGCTGCTGTTGTCAGCAACTTCACGTTAGACGCTGGGGTAAAGTATTTCTGAGCATCTCGACTGTAAAGAGTTTGCCTAGTTGACAGGGGTTGCACCAAAATTCCCCAGCGCCCCCGACTGAATAGGGGACGATTAATTACAGTATCTATAGCTGTTCCCAGTTGGGTAGGGCAAATTGATTTTGTGGCAGTTGTTGGTGCAACTGGAGTTTGTGCTTTAGCTGCTGGCTGGGTAACACCAATTTGAGTACCCAAAAACAGCAGCATCAAGCCAAGAGAAATTTTCCTACTCATCACATAACATACTTCTTAAAACTACTTGATGATAATACCTTGGTGTGGCATTTTTTTAACGTCAGTTCGACGGGAGGAAATTACAATGGAATCTGACTGAGGGTAAAATTCAAAAAAGAGCATCCCAAATATTTTTTTCTCACGCAGAGGCGCAGAGGGAGCTAAAAAATAAATTCACACATTTGAGATGCTCTCCTTTAATAAGGATTACTCTTCTTCTTCTTCCTCCTCTTCTTCTTCTGTCCCGAATACTCCGTCTATAAGCTCTTGCGCTCGCTCGTCTGAAATTTTCAAGGCTTCCTGAAGCTCAGAGATATAATCTTGTTCAGCTTCGGGTACTTCTTCATCAATCCCCACCACTAAGATAGCGGTGACGTACGCAGCTTCACGATAACCTTTATTCGGTAAGGATGCGATCGCCTGCTCAATTACAACTTCAGCTTCTTCTTCTTCCAGCAAGCTGACGACTTTCTGAGTCAACGCTTCAAAGTCTTCATCAGAGTAATCTTCAAATTGGGAAACGGCACCCAGCATTTCACTCAAAGCGTATTCTTCTTGTATGGTTATGCCTTCATCGTCAATGGCTGCGGAAAACAGTCCAATAACTGCGATCGCAACTTCTGGTTCTAGAGCAACTGAACTGGCGCTACAGCCTTTAGGCAACTTGCGTTTAGACATAATTATCCTTTAAAAGTTACGTGATATTTCAGGAAGTAATACCTTGTGGTTTAGAAAGCTTCCTCGATTTATGATTCCCAAAAGAATGCAGAAATCTACATTGGGATGAATCTTTTTTCCATAAAAAATACGCAGAGATTATATTCATCTGCGTATAAAAATGGTTAAGTTGCCTTGAGCGAGCGAGGTTTTTATTGCTTGTCTACACCGTAGTCTAAAGGGCTACGGTGTAGACACATCTTTGGTAATGGACTGGATTTACCCCCCTTAATCCCCCCTTGGAAAGGGGGGAAATATCCGGTTCTCCCCCTTAGCAAGCAAGGCGGAGTTAAAGGGATACATCGGGGGGATTAAGGGGGGTAATCCAGGGAATAATAAGCACAGTTCAGGAATATGAAAACGCTGATGACAAAACTGTATAACCAAACCTCAGAAAAGCAAAAACGGCAAACTCTCAGAAACAATATGCCCCCATGTGAAAAAATAGTTTGGGCAAAACTTAGAAATCAACAAATTGAAAGCTGTAAATTTCGCAGACAATACAGTATTGACAGATTTGTAGTGGATTTTTATTCTTCGGAATTGAGACTTGCCATAGAAATTGATGGTGATAGTCACTATCAAGATGGAGTTCCAGAATATGACCGCGATCGCCAAGCATTTTTGGAATCAAAAGGTACGAGGATTTTGAGATTTACGAATCAAGAAGTTTATCAAGATATTGATGGTGTGGTGGATCAGATTAGGGAAGTTATTTGTAGGTTGAGGGAAGTTACCCCACCCTAACCC
>NZ_WBKM01000191.1 GCF_015714725.1 Nostoc sp. WHI | reverse complement strand
GGTTGAGTGTCCAGTTGTGGAACCCTTGCAGGAATAGTAAGAATCGGAAAATTGCAGCGACACCAAAGCTGGGTGCAAAGAACCAACTTGACTGTCCCAAGGGGTACATCAGGAATACGCTGACGAATACCGCAATCGGTGCAGAGAAGGCGAGAGCATTGTAAGGACGGATACCTACTAGACGCGCAATCTCAAATTGCCGCAACATGAAGCCGATCAAACCGAAGGCTCCGTGTAGGGCTACGAATGGCCACAAACCACCCAGTTGAAACCAACGGGTGAGGTTGCCTTGAGCTTCTGGCCCCCATAACAGCAATAGGGAGTGTCCCATGCTGTCGGCGGGGGTGGATACTGCCACTGTCAGGAAGTTACAGCCTTCTAAATATGAGGAGGCTAATCCGTGGGTGTACCAAGAGGTGACGAAGGTGGTGCCGGTCAACCAACCGCCTAGTGCTAGGAAAGCACAGGGAAACAATAGTATCCCTGACCAACCTACGAATACGAAGCGATCGCGCTTGAGCCAGTCGTCTAGAACGTCAAACCACCCTCTACTGGGCGCGCGTCCAACTGCGATGGTCATCGGACTAAAATCCTCATTTTTTTACTAAAATTGCAACGTTTCTGAGGCAGCGCGGAAAGCTAGTGTAACCGACTGCTGTCAGAAATTAACGTTTTTTTGACAATCTCAACTGCTTTTAAGCAACTGAGATTCTGAGAGCTTGACGACTACTGAAGTCATCATTTCTCAGGGTTATGACATTACACGTACCATCGGCTAGTAATCTAGCTGGTGGTAACTTAATGATTCTTAATTTATCACATTACTCCGGGTTTTTGCCTGATACACAGAAGCAAATCAGGTATGTGACACGAACATTATAAATAATATGAATATCAGAATTTTTACAATTTGACACAAGTTTTCTCAGAAATCTAAACAATTAGCAATGGACATGGGGCAAAACAGTTCCGTTAGCGATAGCGGGGCGTTTAGCCCGTTCCGAGTAAACAGTGCTGAGTAAAGAAGTGAGATTCCCCACTCAGCACTCTCTACTTGCAAGATATCCCGATTCAATGGGAGACTTTTAAAGAGAGTATCTCACGGGCAATGGTAGTTCAATGACGGCATCAACAACGATTAACAAAGGCGATCGCCTCCTGCATCAAAATGTTCTCGGTTCCCGTCGGTTCAGTAACTACTGGTGGGCAACTATCGTTACCTTGGGAGCAACAGGCTTTTTTCTGGCTGGGATATCCAGTTATTTAAAAGTTAATTTACTTATAGTTAGCGATCCAACTCAACTGATATTCGTCCCCCAAGGGCTGGCTATGGGGTTATATGGCACTGCTGGCTTACTACTAGCCACATACTTATGGCTAGTGATTTTATGGGATGTGGGCGGCGGTTACAACGAATTTAATCAGGAAACTGGCACAATAAAAATATTCCGTTGGGGATTTCCTGGCAAAAACCGCCGAATTGAGATTGATGGACGTACAGAAGATGTACAATCTGTACGAATAGCCGTCAAAGAAGGTCTTAATCCTCGTCGCTCACTCTACCTACGCGTTAAGGGTCGGCGAGATATACCCTTAACACGAGTTGGGCAACCGTTATCTTTAACAGAATTGGAAACAGAAGGCGCAAAGTTAGCCCGCTTTTTAGGAGTATCACTAGAAGGACTTTAAGGCATTGGGCATTGGGCATTGGGCATTGGGC
>NZ_WBKM01000244.1 GCF_015714725.1 Nostoc sp. WHI | reverse complement strand
GCTGGAAGTTGGGATAATTTTTGTATTTCTATCTTTAATTCCTTTATTAAACCTCAAACTGCTTGATTAATTTTATACTTGCGTTCTCATCTTTAGCTATTGGTTGCTGTAATTGATACTAAATATCAAAGGCTTGTTACAGATATTTTGGGAAATAATCGTCAAATGACTTACTAGCAATCTTTTTGAGATATCTCATCAAGATGAATTCTCCTGCGAATCAATATTTTATTTGTAAATAAAATCACTCCGTACTTGAATATAATTTTTAGCGATCGCACTTTTTTTGTCCGACCTCACAAAATCGCATTGCTCCCTGTCTTTGATAGTAAGAGCGATCGCCTCTTCTATTGGCTGATGTTCCTCAGTAGTCAGCAGTTTAATCACTGACTCAATTAGTTCTGGCTGTGGTAAGTAACAATGCCCGTCTTCGGCTGCCTCGCTCAAAGCATGAACAAGTCCTGCACAGTATCTAAATTCGCTATCAGGTGCAACTCCCAAGTTCCGAGCAATCTTGTCAGCAGTCAGAAAACCGATACCGTAGATGTCGGTGGCTAACTGGTAGGGGTTATGGGTGACAGTAGCGATCGCTTCATCTTTATATTGTTTGTAAATTTTGACTGCATACGTGGTTGAAACGCCGTGGCTTTGCAAAAATACCATCACTTCTTTGATAGCTTTCTGTGTTTCCCAAGCGTTTTTGATTAAGTTGATTCGTTTTTTAGCGATACCCTGAACTTCAACAACTCGAATTATGGCGCTAAGGTCAAGGCTGAAAAATTAGCCCCCTTAGTTAGAGGATGGCGGAACTACCACTGCCACTGCAAGATGGACGGGTCAAGGTTCTCACTTTGGTTCCTAAGTCACAGAGCTAGGACTTACGCATTGACAGAAGCAATTAAATATGAATATGGGTTTTCAGACATTTAAGTTTGATTTTTTCACCATTAGCCAGCGATGCCTGCGGCGGGCTGCGCCTACGCTAGTGATCTAAAGCTAGTAGCGAATGGTCTGAAACAACGGATTTTCGTTGATACACATGATAGTCATTTTGTACAGTGCGTAAGTCCTGATTACAAGAAAGTAAAACCCATTGACATCAAAGAGTTAGAGTTCAAAAGAAGCAGACAGCAGACTGATTCAATTTGGGAAATCAAACTGTATAAATTCGTGGGTTTTAAGCAGCATTTTTGACAGCAACTTTACTCGGCAGGAACTTGTGGAAGTAAAGAAGGAGTTGGTTGACCCTGGCGTTTAGCGCTAATGGCTTGAGTCAAAAATTCCAAGACATTTCGACGCTGAGACTTGAGCGGAGCCGGAGACGCTCCGCCTCCGGAGTAGTCACAACAGTTAACATCCTTTGCACAAAATGGCTACCAGCCTGGGTTTGAGAACCAAAACTGGTACGTCTCCAGATTACGGCAGGA
>NZ_WBKM01000351.1 GCF_015714725.1 Nostoc sp. WHI | reverse complement strand
GTGGGGGGCAAGGGGGAGAAAAAATTACCTCTTTCCCCTCTGCCCAATGCCCAATGCCCCATGCCCAATGCCCAATGCCCAATGCCTAATCTATCGCCTCATAATCAACTTGTGCGGTACTTTCTTCGTCAAAATCAAAGTTGAATTGTGGTATTAGTGTGCCATTCATTGGTGAGTCCATTTCTGGCGTCAACAGACTAGCTGAAGCCTCCTCAATCTCATCACTTTGGTTGTTAGCTCGATTGTAGACATCAGCACCAATTGCAAGCAGGGTTTGTTGGAAGTCGTCTAGGCGCTGCTTAAATTCCACTGTGGAGACACTGGAGTCAATCATGGCAGCTTGAAGTTGTAAAACTTTTTCACTGGCCAAAGTTTTCATTTGGTCGCCAATAAAGTTGCCATTATCCTTGATGGTGGATTCGTAACTGAATAACAGATTATCTGCTTGGTTTTTGAGTTCAACCAGTTCTTTACGTCTTCTATCTTCTTCGCCAAACAGTTCGGCCTCTTGGCGCATCCGTTCGACTTCGTTGGTACTCAAACCACCTGTATTGGTAATGCGGATACTTTGTTCTCTACCTGTACCTTTGTCTTGGGCAGCAACCTTCAGGATGCCGTTGACATCGATTTCAAAGGATACTTCAATTTGAGGCACACCACGGGGAGATGGGGGAATTCCTGCTAGCAAAAACTTGCCGAGACTCTTGTTATCTCGTGCCATTGCCCGTTCACCTTGGAGGATGTGAATTTCTACCGAGGTTTGCCCATCAACTGCTGTGGAAAAAACTTGTGACCTACTCGTAGGAATTGTGGTGTTGCGTTCAATGATTTTGGTGAACACTTCACCCAAGGTTTCAATTCCCAAGGACAGAGGGGTAACATCCAATAATAAGAGATTATCGACTTCGCCACCCAATACACCTGCTTGGATAGCAGCTCCTAATGCTACAGCTTCGTCAGGGTTGATAGAGCGATCGGGAGCTTTGCCATTGAAAAATTTAATTAGCGCGTTTTGGACTGCGGGAATACGGGTAGAACCACCTACCAAAATAATCCGATCTATGGCTGCTGGTTTGAGATCCGCATCTTTGAGCGCTTGGATCATTGGTTCGATGGTCGCTTCAATTAAATTAAGTGCGAGTTCTTCAAATTTAGAGCGGCTAAGTTCCATCTCCAGATGCTTGGGGCCGGTGTCATCGGCGGTGATAAACGGCAAGTTAATCGAAGTATTCACCATAGTGGAGAGTTCAATTTTTGCCTTTTCTGCTGCTTCCCGCAGGCGTTGTAGTGCCATCTTATCTTTGGAAATGTCGATTTTTTCCTCTTGCTGAAAGCGTTCCATCATCCAACGCACGATCGCATTATCAAAGTCGTCTCCACCTAAGTGGTTGTTACCACAAGTAGCCTTAACTTCAAAAACGCCATCCCCAAGTTGCAGGATAGATACATCGAATGTGCCGCCTCCCAAGTCGAATACTAAAATTAGCTGCTCTTGGTCTTGCTTTTCCAATCCAAAAGCTAAAGCCGCAGCCGTTGGTTCGTTGATGATTCGCAGAACTTCTAATCCAGCAATGGTGCCAGCATCTTTAGTTGCTTGCCTTTGGGCATCTGTAAAATATGCGGGTACGGTGATCACTGCCTGAGTCACCTCCTCACCCAAGAAATTTTCCGCATCCTGCTTCAGCTTTTGCAGGATCATGGCGGATAGTTCTTGTGGGGTATAGTTTTTTGAGCGAATTTGGACATCAACGGTATCGTCTCGACCTTTGACACAGTTGTAGGGAACGCGATCGCGTTCTATTTCTGTGTCTTCCCAACGCCGACCGATAAATCTTTTAATACTGTAAATGGTGTTTTCGGCATTGGTTACGGCTTGGCGCTTTGCCAATTGACCAACCAAGCGATCGCCACCCTTGCCAAATCCCAAAATACTAGGAGTAGTGCGTCCACCTTCAGAACTAGCGATCACAAGTGGCTGACCGCCTTCCAAAACTGCGACGCAACTGTTAGTAGTGCCTAAGTCGATCCCAATAACTTTTCCCATATTTGTCAGTATTTTTACTGAGTTTCTCTGCTGTAATATGTCGCGGACTAACTTTTTTGCTTTGAATCAAGGCTAGCGGATAACGTCTGTGGAACCCCTATTGCTGGTAGCAAGAGAGAAGTTGAAACACAGAGAGTTATCCAAAGCCTTGTCCAAGTTTTAGATACGCGATGCTCGTCCTTGCTAGAACTCAGGCACTTTTGATCAGCGAGGCGAGCGACTACAGCTTAACTCAACTGATCTTCCTGTGCAGAAGGTGTATCTTCCTTTGGAGCAGCTACTTTGACCATTGCATGGCGCAGCACGCGATCGCCCAAGTAATATCCGCGCACTAACTCTTCTAACACTGTTCCTTCAGGATGTTCATCCGTAGGTTCCCGCATTACTGCTTCATGAAGGTTAGGATCAAATTCTTGCTCTTCAGGACGCATTGGTGATACACCTAAGCGTTTCAGGCTATCTACTAATTGTTTGTAAACGCCTTGGTAACTTTTGTGCATCGTCATTTCGGCATCAGATTGCGGTTTGAGGTGCGATCGCGCCCGCTCAAAATTATCGACTACTGGCAGCAATTCCAGAATCGTGTTCCGCTTCATCTGCACCTCTAGCTCTTCTTTTTCTTTGCTAGTGCGTTTCCGGTAATTCTCAAAATCAGCGGCAATCCGCATATATTGAGTACTACGCTCTTCTAGTTGCGTTTTGAGAGACTCGATTTGTTGAGTCAGTTCTGCCAAAGCTGCTGTTTCCACTTCAGTTTTCTCAGTTGCGGCGACATCATTTTCTGAATTGAGAGTAGCCGTATCCCCCGGTACATTGGTTTGGGCTGCCACTTGCTCAGTAACCTCGCTGCCAGATTCATTGAAATTAATTTGGGCTGGGGAGTCACTCTTCATTGCTTGCTTTACCTCTGTTGGTTCACCCAATTGCTGGCTTGTGTTGTTTATCTGTTTATTTTCATCCATTATTGTCCACTCGTTCCAGATGCTTTTGATGGCAGTGTATCTCCACAGCTTACAACCGTCGTCATCCACGACTTGCTACTGAGGCTGATTTTATTGCCGACAGCTTTCTGGAACTGATGTAACTCTTATTGTGACAAATGGCGAACACCTTAGCCCAGACCCCACTAAGGCGGGAATCCGAATGAGTAATTTAGAAGAGTGGCGCCGAATATCCTCTCAGACCTTTTGGAAGAAGGGGAATTATGGTTACTGAGCTTCGCCTGCCGTGAGTCCTTCGATCCTTCGGCAAGCTCAGGGTAAGACTCGCCGAAGGGTCGAAGTATTGGTTTTTTTACTCAGCACTCGTTACTCAGGACTCAGCACTCTTTCGGTGATTTAGGACTTTTTTGGTAAATGAGAATTCTGGCTCACAGTAGGGGAATACTTTAAGCAGAGGTTTCCCCTACTCATTGCTCATTTATGACTTCCTCGTCACCACAACGGCGCAGTACCGCTCTAACAACCAGAACAGAGTTTTCGCCCTTCGGCAACAAGCTAGTGCAATCTGGCTATGTCAATACCGACCAGATGAGGCAGGCACTAATTGAAAGCCGCAAATCTGGCAGACCCTTAACGGAAGTACTAGAGTCAATAACTGGTCAACAACTATCGCCTGAGTTGCTTAGGCAATACAAAAAACAGCAGTTATTTGAACTTAAAATACTATACGGTGTTGAATTTCTCGATCCGGAAGTCAACTCTGTTGGCAACACGATGATGGGGAACCTGATTGAAACCCTGATCCCAGTGGATATCTGCCGCCGCCATCGTTTAGTACCACTCTCAAAACACGAAGACCAAACCCCGCCCTCAGTTTTAGTGGCGATGGTCGCTCCAGATAATTTAGAGGCTTCCGATGACCTGAACCGCATTTTGCGCCCCCAAGGCTTGGCATTGCAGCGGATGGTGATTACACAGGAAGACTACCAACAGCTAATCAACCAATATCTGGATGAAATGGCTGTTAAGCAAAAGCACCTGGAACAAGAAAAGTTTACAGATATTAATCAGGATTTAGAAAACCTCGGAAATCTTGATCTTGAGGATGCGCCTGATGATATGGAGGCTGATCTAGGGGCGGCAATGAAGGGTGCAGAGGATGCCCCAGTCATCAACCTAGTCAACAGAATCCTGGCTAAAGCCTTGCATGAGAAGGTTTCTGACATCCATATCGAACCCCAAGAAGAAAACTTACGCATTCGCTTTCGGAAGGATGGCATATTGAGCGAAGCTTTCCCTCCCCTCCCGAAAAAAATTATCCCGGCGGTGACAGCCCGATTTAAAATTATCTCCAATCTAGACATTGCTGAACGGCGTATACCCCAAGATGGACGCATCCGACGGATGTTTGAGGGACGTAAAGTAGATTTCCGGGTCAGCACCTTACCCAGTCGTTACGGGGAAAAGGTGGTGCTACGGATTTTGGATAACTCCTCTACCCAATTGGGATTGAATAAGTTAATTACCGATCCGGAGACTTTGCGTATTGTCCAGGATATGGTTAGCCGTCCCTTTGGTCTAATTTTGGTGACTGGGCCAACTGGTTCTGGAAAAACAACCTCGCTGTATTCTGCATTGTCAGAAAAGAATGATCCCGGTATTAATATTAGTACTGTGGAAGACCCAATTGAGTATAGCCTTCCAGGGATTACTCAAGTACAGGTGATTCGGGAAAAAGGGCTGGATTTTGCGACAGCTTTGCGGGCTTTCTTGCGGCAAGATCCAGATGTGCTGCTGGTGGGTGAAACGCGGGATAAAGAAACGGCAAAAACAGCAATTGAGGCTGCCTTGACTGGTCACTTAGTATTAACTACCTTACATACCAATGATGCCCCAGGAGCGATCGCTCGTTTGGGAGAAATGGGTATTGAGCCTTTCATGGTTTCCAGTTCCCTAATTGGCGTTTTAGCTCAACGTTTGGTGCGGCGTGTCTGCTCTGAATGTCGCATTCCCTACACTCCTAACATCCAGGAATTGGCTCGCTATGGTCTATCAGCTTCCTCAGATGTCACAGTCACCTTCTATAAAGCTAACACCTTGACATTAGCAGCGATCGCGGAAGCCAAAAGTCAAAATCAGCTTTGCCCAGTGTGTAATGGTATCGGCTACAAAGGGCGTTGTGGTGTTTATGAAGTCATGCGAGTTACCGAAAACCTGCAAACTCTCATCAACCAAGAAGCACCCACGGAACGTATCAAGGAAGTGGCAATAGAAGAGGGGATGAAAACCTTACTGACTTACAGTTTGGATTTAGTACGCCAAGGTTCTACCACCCTGGAAGAAGTAGAACGAGTGACGTTTACTGATACGGGTTTGGAAGCCGAGTTAAAAGCCAAACGTAAGACTGGTCTCACCTGTCTAACTTGCGATGCCACATTGAAACCAGAATGGCTGGATTGTCCCTACTGTATGACATCTCGGTTTCAAAATTAGTCATTGGTCATTAGTCATTAGTCATTGGTCATTGGTCATTGGTTCTTAGTTATTGGTCGATGGTTAGTAACTTTAAACAAATGACAAAGCACAAAGGATAAATAACAAACATTAAAAGGAAGCAGAACTATGGAAATGATGATTGAAGACCTGATGGAGCAGTTGATTGAAATGGGTGGCTCGGATTTGCATTTATCCGCAGGTTTGCCTCCCTACTTCCGCATCAGTGGCAAACTCACCCCCATAGGTGAGCATATATTGACGGCAGATCAATGTCAAAGGCTGATTTTTAGTATGCTCAACAACACCCAGCGTAAAACCTTAGAGCAGACCTGGGAGTTGGATTGTTCTTATGGTGTTAAGGGTTTGGCTCGCTTCCGGGTCAATGTCTATAAAGAACGTGGTTCTTATGCTGCTTGCTTACGGGCATTAAGTTCTAAGATTCCTAACTTTGAAAAATTAGGTCTGCCAGATGTGGTGCGGGAAATGACAGATAAGCCCAGAGGGCTAATTCTGGTAACAGGCCCTACAGGTTCCGGCAAGACAACTACCCTAGCGGCAATGATTGACTTGATTAACCGCACCAAGGCAGAGCATATTTTAACGGTGGAAGACCCGATTGAATTTGTCTACGAACCAATTAAAAGCTTGGTTCACCAACGACAACTGGGTGAAGATACTAAGAGCTTTGCTAATGCCTTGAAAGCGGCTTTGCGGGAAGACCCAGATATTGTTCTGGTGGGGGAAATGCGCGATTTGGAAACGATTTCTTTGGCGATTTCTGCTGCGGAAACAGGACACTTGGTATTTGGTACTCTACACACTAGTTCCGCCGCCCAAACTGTTGACCGGATTATTGACGTTTTCCCCCATGAAAGACAAACCCAAGTGCGGGTGCAGTTGTCCAACTCATTAGTAGCAGTATTTAGCCAAACCTTGGTACCCAAGAAAAACCCTAAACCCGGTGAGTATGGCCGGGTGATGGCTCAAGAAATTCTAATTGTCACTCCTGCTATTTCCAACTTGATTCGAGAAGGCAAAACATCTCAAATCTACTCAGCCATCCAGACTGGCGGCAAATTGGGGATGCAAACTCTGGAGAAGGTTTTGGCAGATTTTTACAAAGCAGGAACGATCTCCTTTGAAGCGGCGATGTCTAAGACTTCTAAACCAGATGAAATTCAACGTCTCATGGGTACTGCTCCACCACAAGCAGCAGGTGCGAAACCAGGTGCGGCAGCCGCTAGAGCGCATTAAAGGAGGACAAGGGACAAGGGAGACAAGGAGGACAAGGAGAACAACAATACCCAATACCCAATGCCCAATACCCAATGCCCAATGCCCAATGCCCAATGCCCAATACCCAATACCCAATACCCAATGCCCAATGACTATTTTGTAATTTACTTATGCCAACCTATGTTGCCCGTGTTAGAGACTCTCAAGGAAAATCCCGAACAGAAAAAATTGTTGCGGAATCCTTGACGCAAGCTCGTACTAATCTCAGAGATCAAGGTTTTGTAATCCAAGAACTCAAACAATTTCAAGGATTTAATTTTGACTTAAAAAAATTCCAGACTTCCTTAGTTAAGGTTTCTGTAAAAGACAAAGCCGTTTTTTCGCGTCAATTCGCTGTTTTGATGAATGCAGGAGTTGCGATCGTTAGAAGTTTGGGGGTACTTTCTGAACAGTGCAGTAATCCTAAACTGAAACAAGCTCTTGTGGAGATTAGCACCGATGTTCAAAGCGGAATGAATCTTTCAGAGTCAATGCGGAAGCATCCTGACTGCTTTGATGGATTATATGTGAGTATGATTCAAGCTGGCGAAGTTGGTGGTGTTCTAGACGAAGTATTGAATCGTTTAGCCAAGTTGTTAGAAGATGTTGCCCGCTTACAAAACCAAATTAAATCAGCATTGTCTTATCCAGTGGTCGTGGGTTTTATAGCAGTTGCGATCTTCCTCGGTATGACCATTTTTCTTATTCCCATTTTTGCGAAGATTTTCGTAGAAATTGGAACTACATTACCACCTCTAACGCAATTCCTGATGGATGCTAGTCTCTTTTTGAGAAGTCCGAAGGTTTTCGTGCTTATTGGTATTCTTGTAGGACTAAAATTTGCCTTTACACAATACGGTAAAACTCCTGTTGGTCGCATAACAATTGATCGTTTTTCCCTGAAGATGCCGTTGTTTGGTGACTTAATTCAAAAATCTTCGGTTGCTCGTTTTAGTAGGACTTTTGGTTCTTTGACTCGTTCAGGTGTACCAATTTTAACTTGCTTGGAAATTGTTCGAGATACATCAGGAAACCAAGTAATTGCTAATGCCATAGATGCAGCCCGTTTAGAGATTCAACAAGGAGGCATGATTAGCATTGCTTTACAAAAAGATAGCGTTTTTCCGGCTATGGCAATTCAGATGATTAGTATCGGCGAAGAAACTGGAGAATTAGATGCAATGTTGATGAAAGTTGCCGATTTCTATGAAGATGAAGTTGAACAAGCAGTAAAAGCAATGACCAGTATTTTAGAACCAGTGATGATTGTAGTTCTAGGGGGGATGGTTGGAACCATTTTGCTAGCGATGTATCTGCCTATGTTTGCAGTATTTGAAAAGTTGGGATAGGGAAATTAAAAGTTAGGAGTTAAGAGTTAGGAGTTAAAACTTGTGTTTATAACTTACAACTTATAAATTTTATTCTTAACTTATCACTCCTAACTACTCACTATTTAATAAACTATGATTGTGCAAAAATCTCACTACGAAGCGAGTTTGGCAGAGTACAGCAATCATCTAGCTGCGATCGCCTTACTAAAGCAATATCGACCATACTTGGAAATGATTCCCAGTCTGCGCCGTCCAGATGAAAGTGTCATCACTATACCCTTGCCCATTGTTCGTCTTCGCAACACTGCTACCACAGCCCCACAAACGATTTGTTTACCCTGTGATGTGGCAATTTTGATGTGCGATCCAGAGTGGAAAATCAAAACTGAAGCAGAAATTTTAGTCTTTATTCATCGTGCTCATGAAGACTTTTCTGATTTGTTAGGACGTTGGCGACAAACCCAAGTTTTGCTAGACAATGATTATGAGTGGTTGATGCCTCTGTGCCATAGTCATATTTTAAGTCAGGGTTCTAATACTATCTATCCTCTGTTTGTCGTTTTTAGTGAGACTTTAGAACGCATCCAAAGAGGTTTAATAGGAGCCGAACTTCCATTTATTTTGCAAACACCAGATTTGCTGCTTGAGGAGAATTTCATAGATATTTGATATTTTCTCTCCAGAAAATCCACCAGATTAGAAAAAGTTAGGAGTTTTAAATTGCAAATTTTGAACAAAACCAGAGATTTTTAAATCTCAAGTTTAGGTTTTTAACTTTTAACTTTTAACTCCTAACTCCTAACTATTACTTAACAAATTGGGGCATAATTTCGGCAGCAGTGAATATTCCATAGATGCCGCGTTGGTGCAATTGTCTACCAGCTTTGAGATAGCCGAAAGCTGGCCCGCAGACATTGGCTGCCATACTGGTTTCATCTCCCAGAGTAAAGGTATGGGTGGAAATCTTTCCTTCAAAAGTGCGCCCTGTTACCTTAACGTTGGTGCTGAGGGGCTTTTTGGGATTGCGAGTATCAACTACACCACCAACAGTAACGCGATCGCGATCGCAAATTCCCGCTACTTCTAACATCACATCATCAGCGTGTTCCATATTAGTCAAGGTAAGCACGCCATTAGTTTTATCTAGCAGTGCTTCTACATCCGCGTCAGTCATCGCTTTAGCAGTTTCCACTGTGTAACCAGGCATGTGGCCAATGTCTTCCCGAACGGTGGCACGGTAAGCTTCCCAGTTAGCAATTCCCACCCCGAAGGTGATTTCGACTTGATGAATTTCGGCGTAGCTTTGGGCGGCTAATGCGGCGGCGGCGGTTAACAATCCCGGTGTAGCACCACAGCCTGTCATGTAGGTAATTCCGGCTGCTTGCAGTTCTTCTTTCATCCCCAGTAGTTGTTCTACAGCAGTGGTGCGCTTAATGGCATCCACTAGCACCCCACGCCAACCTGATTTGATAAACTGCTTGGCTACAGTGGGAATAAAGTCATTTGGCAAGTTGGGTAAAGCCAGAAAATACCCATCTACAGGTTGAGCTATTTCGATTAAATCCTGAATACTTTGATTTGTTAATGTACCAACTGGTTCTAAGTAACCTACCGAACCTTGGGACTGGTAGGTTGCAATGGATTCTTCAGTATTTAAACCCTCAGCAGCGTAAGCGTAGCCTTTTTGATCTGCGGCTGCGACTAAAATCATTTCACGTTTGCCAGCAAGTAGCTTGGCGGCTGCTTGTCCTAGTCCGCCGAAACCTAATACTCCCACGCGGATAGCTGGCGAAATATTTAGAGAATTTTTTACTTTTTCGGAATTCATAGTCAATTAGTTAAGTTGAATCAAAAGCCTTTAGCATTCGGCATCTCAGCTTCCGGCTTGTAACTGGTGGCTGATGGCTGATAGCTCAAAGCTATAGAGGTTAATTATGATTCATTATCCTGGGTTATTTGGCTGACTGATGTTTTTTTATGTAAGCTACTTGGACAGTATCAAAAATTAACTTTCATCAACAAGCAGCAGCACGCTTTTGTACAAAGGTTCAGCAATCCAGAATCCTGCTTGGTTAATCAGAGCATCTAGTAAGGGTTTCACAGCAGAAATCAGCCTTTGACTTTTAGCTTCAACCAAGATCCCTAAAATCCCTGTGTAACCAAGATTTAGCCTAGCCGCAATCATGCGACCACGACGTTCATCAATCAAAACTTGATCTGCTTTCATTTCCACTGCTAGAGCGATCGCTTCAGCTTCCCCAATATCCAGTTCATTGCTAAGTGCTTCAACCAGTATACGATCTTGAACTGGACGAGTTTGAATCCAGATAAAAGTTTGTACTTCAGTTGCACCTGCAACCGGAAAGTTGGGATCAGTCAATTCTCGGTAGACAGCTTCAGGAATTAGGACTGTTCCGTAAAGCTGTTGTAGTAGATGAAGATGGTTAATGGCGGCGAGGTTATTGATGGGCGAAGTATCACTGACAATGATCACAGTCTACCCATCGCCCGCAAGTTCTTTATATCCTGTTCAAAATCCTCGACCCCGTAATGCACTGAAATTTGACGACTTGCGAGTAGATGTTGAAATGCTATACGATTCATCCCTGCAAACCGACTGGCTTGAGCAAGGGTTAACTTTTCTTTTTGAAAGAGCATCACCGCAATTTCCTGCTTCATTTCGCCTTCAGTCATCCGAGTTGCGGTTAATATTTCATTAGGAATGACGACGCTCATAATTACAATCCTCTCTATCACTACTATTCTAAGCAGCTTGGCGATCGCCAAGTAATAATCAGGTAAATAAACCGAACTGTATCCTTTTTGTAAATCTTGTTCATGTAATAATGTAACGCTTTGTTCTGGTTTGGGAACTCTAAGAATAATACTTCAAGGCTGAACACGGTTTGTATGGCAATAAAGGATGTTTTCGCAGATTTCGAGGGAGATGATTTCGTCACTCCCAGAATTATTCGTGCTACTCGCAGTTTTAATGGTCAAGGTATTTCACTTTATTACTATATTTATGGTGAAGATTCTGATGGGCTTATTGCTGGTCTAAAACTAGACTTTTTTAGAGACGTTCGCTTCACTAACTTTAAGAAACCTCATTCAACAGAAAAATATAAACCTTATTTTGATAAATTTATTGCTGGATGGTATTGTAGCCACGATGATGTGTTGCAATGTTTTGCATCATCAAATTCAGTAGCAAAAGTTCAATTAGACAAGATGGCTAAACATTGGGGAATTCCTGTAGAGCGATTTATCAATACCTTGTTACTTGCATATATGTTGTTGTGGGATGCTGAGGATGATGGCTGGCTTGATGGCTCTGATTGGGAGGGCGGAGATTTCAGGGGTTCTTTGCCTTCAGCAAAGCGATGAAGCGTTTTGCGAGTTAGGCGGCGTGATAAATTTGGACAACGCTACATACTAGATTTCACGCTCAAATGGCAAAATAAAACTACGATCATTCGCAGTGCTTGGATTATCAAAGAAGGTTTTGATGTCTCAACGTTAACAACCTGTTATCCTCTGTAATATCTGGAAGTGATACAAGATGAATAAAAGTAGAATTGAGTTATTGGATGTAGTAGCACTGACAGTTGATCTACCTGAATACAACTTGTACCGTGGTCAAGTTGGCACAGTAGTAGAATTATTAGCTGATGGTGCTGCGTTTGAAGTTGAATTTAGCGATCGCTCTGGCCGCACTTATGAATCTGTCGGTTTACGCCCAGAGCAATTTATGGTACTACACTTTGAGCCAGCATCCCCTGAGTCAGTCCCGGAAATGGTGACAGCCTAAGCGATAGCACCCAGAGCGATGCCTACGCCTACGCAGCTTTATTAAATATTCTGAAATAAAATTATATCTATAAACCTTCCGCAAAATATCCGATTATGGCGATCGTTGTTTCCCTTAACCTTCAAGCGATCGCCTACGGTAATTTTGAGTGCGATCGCCCATAATCTATAATTAATAAGCTGGTTAAAATGGTCAATGTCACGAGGATTTGAAAAATGGACGTTGAAAAGCTTAGTGGCAAAACAATAGAGATATCAGACATTACAGCCTGGAATAAAAATGGACAAAAACTTTTAGTCTCAAAAGTTAGAGCCAGAGACATTGTAGAAGATATTACCGCAAAAGTAGAAGAAATTCTTAAGTTCGAGTATGAACATAATCGAATCATAATTCCTTTTGCTATGACCGCTACCCGTGAAGACATTAATTTTTTTAAATGGGATGGTAAAAATCTAGAAACTATATATACCTTCCCAACTCATGAAGTTATGTCTGAATACGATTCAGAATTTAGCAAAAAAAGGATTTTTGAGTATTATCTAGAAACATTAGTTGAGGGATGGTTGAGAGATTTAGCTTACAACTGGAAAACAGAGAATCCACCTAAAAACCAAGAATTAACGCAGATAGGTTTTGTAGAAAAGCTTGCAGATGCAGCACAGTAGAGGAGAGCAAATCTAGTGATTACGCTCTATATTGAAACTAATTTTTTCATTACTTTTGCTAAGAACCAAGATAAAAATTCTGAGGATTTAGTGTATTCTAAATTTTCTGATAAAATGTCACTAATAAAAATTAGTACCCCTTCAATTTGTTATATGGAATCTCTTTCTGTACTAAAGAATGAACGGAACAATAGCAATCGTTTTAAAGACAACTTGGATACAGAAATAACTAAACTACAAGGAGATATAAACTCTCAAAACTCTAAAGAAATTCAAAAATGCCTTGAAGAAGCAATAATTAAGAACAAAGCCAGAATTAATGACATTAATATTCGACTTTTTAAAGTTCTTGAATGGGCAGCTAATAATGTAGAATTAATAAATTTAGAATCATCTATACTCATTACCAGCCTCAATCAACAATTCATTCCTGATCCGACAGATAACTTAATTTTACATTGTATCCTTGCTCATGCTAAAACATCTTCAGATGATCAGAAAGTTTTGTTGAGCGGAAATTCTAAAGACTTCGGTACAAAAGAGATTAAGCAAGTATTGGGTGCAGCAGGAATACAAAAATATGTTGCAAGTACAGGAGACTTTTTAGGATGGTTGCAGTCAATTTAATTATTAGATTAGAGAGCGATGCCAAGATAGATAAAGAGTAAAGAGCGAAATAATGCTAAAAACATTTAGAGCTTGGTTGAAAGGAAGTCGTTTAGAGTGGATTGATGATGTACCGACATTGGGAGAGCAACAAATCCCAGTTCATGTGACATTGCTGGAAAATGAATCAGTCATAGATAAACAAGGACGGGGACAAAGAATGGCTGAAATATTAGAAAAGCTTGCTGTAGTTCATTTCCGGGACGATAAAACGTGCTGATCGATAGGAATATTATTATATATTCTGCTCAACTAGAAAACGCCCAATTGAGAGTGACTTTAGGTGATGCAATTATTGCCGGCACTCCTTTGGTGTCTCGACTAACTTTGATAACAAGAAATATAGATGATTTCCGTTGGATTACACAAGTGAGATTGTGGAATCCGTTTGAGTTTGATAAAACCCAGTTAACAGAAAAGTGCGTAGGCGTAGCCCGTCGTAGACATCGCTTACGGTAATTTTGAGTGCGATCGCCCATTTATGCAAGAGGCCTAATAATTTTAGTTGGTGTAATACTCAGAAATTAGTTGTTATTATTGCTTTTTGGACTAGGCAAGGCAGTCGAGTTCCTAACTTTTTTGAGTGCGATAAAAATGTCGTAACGGTTACTGCGATTGTCACTGACAGAAGATGTCATCCCAATTGAGCGCGTTGCAGCTAGCAAAGATTGTTGATTGGGAATTAGAGTTGGTAAAGGGAAATTTTTCACAGTTCGCTCCACGTCCAGGAAAAATTGACCATTTGTCGGATTTGGTTCTGTTGGAACTGTTTGTTGGAAGGAAAGAGTGCTAGCTAGTGTGTTATTGGGTTTGGGAACAATTTTATCAGTGATGGGAGCGCCCACTACTAGAAAGGCGATATCTTTATCTAACCAGCCGTGGGTGGCAGTTAAGGTACCATAAGGTGAAACCCAGTTAACAACAGGTTGACCTGCAACTTTCCCCGACTGGACTTGGAACTGATATTGATTTTTCATCACTTCATCGAGCTGTTTTATGGATGCTTCAGCTAATTTGCGTAGGCTTTGCCCGCCGTAGGCATCGCTTGCCTGTACCATAAACACTAAACCCGCAAGAAAATCATCTGGTGAACCTTGTTTTGGAGTAGTCGGAATTAGTGATAAGGAAAACTCGCCTTTCATCCAACTGAGCAAATCCTTATCTAAATCGAGATCGGTAAGAGATTTTATACCACTTCTGATCTGTTCTGGTGCGATCGGCGAGAGGGGATTTCTCTGAGATGTCAAAACGTAGTCTCCCCACAACCTTTGTAAGTTACCGCCAGAAAGCATCATTAAGGTTTCGGCTGGGACGCGGCTTTGCATTTTCCCAGCTTTGTTTTCCACCGTCAGCACACGTTGACTATTAGGGTTTAGCCAAGAAACGCCCTTTAAGCGGATTCCTTCTGGCTCTAAGGTAATTGTCCCTGCTAAACCTTGGTTATTTTGAAGTTGAGCCAAAACTTGAGCAGGTAAACGGCGGTTTGGAGAAGACGCGGCTATTTTGGCTGCTGTTGGCACATTTACGTAAAACTGGGCAAAAGGTTGGTAATTGGCGATTTTCGGGAAATTCTCAACAAAGCCCCCTATTGTGGCTAGGGATGTTTTACTTTTGTAGGCGTCGATCGCTCGTTCTGTGGCTTTGGGGCTATCAGTTATGACTAAAAAACGCCCATCTAGTGATGCTGCTGAGAAGTTTTCTCCTGCTTGTCCCTGATTTTGTTTAATGGCGATTCCTTGATAAGTACGGTCAATCCATTTGCCTTGTTTAAGGGTTTTGAGTTGTGCCAAAATGCTTTTGGCAATTTCTGGGTTTTTCACTGGCAATACCATTACCATCGACTGCTGATCACTCGCAGCATCTTCATTGGTGGTAACTGGTTTAGGTGCAGGTTTACTCGCTGTTGCTGGGGCAAGAATTGCGATCGTAACATCATCGCCTACCCAAGGAGCAATATCTTTCTGGAAGTTGTAACCATTATTAGTCAGAAAGCGATCGCGCAACTGAACTAAATTTTTGTCCAATTCTGCTTGAGTTTCTTTTGTCCCAAACTCCCGCAATTTCTGCCACTGCTGGGGATCTGTTGTCAGGGAAACCGCAAACAGGGCATCACTAGGAATAATATTTGCACCTACTAACAAATCGCTCCAAGATGGTTCTCTCTGGGCTAACAACCAGTATGCTGCACTCCCAGCACCAATCAACAACCCAGCAGCCGAGAGCGTCAGCACCAGAGACGGTTTCTTATTTTTCTTCATCGGAACAGACATAAGAGGCGGTGCCATTGAAACCTATACCTCATACTTGCAAAATTATTACTTGCCTGATCAGTAAAGTACACTGACAGGCTTACCCATTCTTGAGGGCAGTCAATTATATTAAATTTTTCCACCCTCGATATTGATGATACTTCGGTAATCAACTTTCCTTAGTCTTTTAAAAGCTATGTTTTTGGCTTAGTATTTTTATACTTGCAACTCAAATCCAGGTAATATATCTTCTCCAGAAACAATTGCTGGCATTTGTACAACTTCTACAGCTTTCAAAAGTCGGTAAATTTCAACTTGACGATCTTGAGGATTAATCAGCCAACCCAAACGCAGACCATTTTTAATGTATTCCTGCATTTTCTCTTGAATCGGTGCAAGCCTGTCTGTCTCCGATCGCAGTTCAATCACAAAGTCGGGTACAAGTGGCGGAAATTTTTTTCGTTGTTCTGGTGTTAAAGCTTCCCACCGCTCCAATTTTACCCAAGCAGCATCAGGAGAACGTTTTGCACCGTTGGGAAGTATAAAGATAGTTGAAGAACTAAAAACTTTCCCTAATTTAGCTTGACGATTCCAAATTTCTAAATCAGCGATCAGTCCAGCCTCTTGATTTCCGCTTTCTCCTCCTACTGGTGGCACAATTATTAATTCTCCGGCTGCATTCATTTCCAGGCTTAAATCACGATTGGCAATACACAATTGATAAAATTGCTCATCGCTTAAATGAGCAATCGGTTTTAGATTTAGCACCACAGTATTCATTAAACCTTTCCTCGTGTCTTTCTTGCTAACATCAGTAGGAAATTCTTGCTTGTTGGAAGATGTGTAAGAATTCAGCACCCAGGAGTCAGAATTCAGAATTTAAAAGGAATGCAGTATTATCGTGAAGGAAATTTATGTATGAAGTATCGTCATAAAGGACGCTCGATCTGGGGAGGAGTACAAGCTCTGTCCCAGTCTCTCCCCTGCTCCCCGCTCCCTGCTCCCCTGCCTCCGGCAGTGACTCCTGAATTCTTACGAAGATTTCTTGAGGTGTAATTTGTAACTCTCCTATACTTGCAACTCAAATCCAGGTAATATATCTTCTCCAGAAACAATTGCTGGCATTTGTACAACTTCTACAGCTTTCAAAAGTCGGTAAATTTCAACTTGACGATCTTGAGGATTAATCAGCCAACCCAAACGCAGACCATTTTTAATGTATTCCTGCATTTTCTCTTGAATCGGTGCAAGCCTGTCTGTCTCCGATCGCAGTTCAATCACAAAGTCGGGTACAAGTGGCGGAAATTTTTTTCGTTGTTCTGGTGTTAAAGCTTCCCACCGCTCTAATTTTACCCAAGCAGCATCAGGCGAACGTTTTGCACCGTTGGGAAGTATAAAGATAGTTGAAGAACTAAAAACTTTCCCTACTTTAGCTTGACGATTCCAATTATTCAAGTCTGTAATTAAATCTGCTTCTTGATTTCCGCTTTCTCCTCCTACTGGTGGCACAATTATTAATTCTCCGGCTGCATTCATTTCCAAGCTTAAATCACGATTGGCAATACACAATTGATAAAATTGCTCATCGCTTAAATGGGCAATCGGTTCTAGATTTAGCACCACAGTATTCATTAAACCTTTCCTCGTGTCTTTCTTGCTAACATCAGTAGGAAATTCTTGTTTGTTGGAAGATTTTCATCTGGATTACTCGTTTCTACTTTTGGGGTTGCCGTAGAAATCGCTTCTGTAGGTAAATTAGTCGTAGTTCTTTGGCGATACGCGTAGGCGTAGTAGCCCGTCGTAGACATCGCACCACATTATGGCTTTTTACTGATTTTTAGAATTTAATTGCATAGCCCCCAAATATTTAATTAAATAAGGCGAAAAAACTTCATAAATTAAAGTTAGTGGCTGTCCATAATGCCAAAACAGGTAGTGGCGTCCCCAAAAAGGCCCAGTTACATCAAAACCAGATTCTAGCGCCGATGAGTCACCGTAGTAAATTCCTCGAACATCCCGATACAACTCTGTGCGAAGACGAGCTAAACTTGCCCAAATTGGTAATGAGCGATTTTGCAAATACTCATCTACATGACTGGCTTCCCACCAAGAAGCAGCATAGGCTAATCGCTGACCAGAAGCAGTACGCAGCCACACTTGTCGCCTTAGTCGTGGCCCTGGCACAGCTTGGATTACGTCAGGGGCATTATCCAAATCCATGCCAATCAATGACATATCAATGACATCCACTTCTGTAGGTTCACCTGTGAGTAATTCTAAATGTCTCGTCGGTGAGCCGTCACCCAAAAGCATTAGCTGCCAAGCTGGTGCCAGCTGAGTGTGAGGCAAACTTTGTTGAATTATTTCCTCCCCTCCTTCCCAAATCGGAGTAAGGCGATGCCAAGCTGTTGGCAGCGTTAAGTTGTTTGTCGCCGTAAAAGTAATAGTCAATGCTTTTTACAAAACTTCATCTATCTCTATAAAAGCATAAAAAACCCTAGCTATACCCAGATTTAAGGGTCAACAGTCTAAGGTTTTGACCTTGACTATTGACCCTTGATTAATAAACAAAATATGCGGATGGCGAGACTCGAACTCGCAAGGCAAAGCCACACGCACCTCAAGCGTGCGCGTATACCAATTCCGCCACATCCGCACGGGTTGTCTAAAGATAGACTATAGCATAAGAAAATAATTATAGTAAGGTGATATCTAAGTTATTTTTCTCAAAAATATAAATTTTCTCAAGGCGGTATCAGACTGACAGAAATCTAGCATCTGCACAAGTCATATTAAAAAGGGTAGAGCTACTTACTATGTTCGGCTGCGATGTCTAGGACGATCTGTGACGCTCCTGCGTCTACGCTATCGGTGAGGCCAAAGCCCAATTTAGGAAGCTAGCCAAGACTTACAGCCGCAATGTTGTTAGTGTAGTAAGAACCGTAGAGGCAGCAAGCCTGCAATATGCGAGTTTGCTTAGATCGGGGTGGCAAATCTCCTGTGATAATTTGAAATAATGCGAAAGTGTTATTTGAAGTTGGATCAGAGAAAATACCAACTACTGGTAATGATATCGAAACTAAAAAATGAAGTTTGACAAAATATTAATTGCCAATCGGGGAGAAATTGCCCTTCGCATTCTCCGCGCTTGTGAAGAAATGGGGATTGCGACAGTTGCGGTTCACTCTACCGTTGACCGTAATGCCCTCCATGTCCAGCTTGCTGACGAAGCGGTTTGTATTGGGGAACCTGCTAGCAGTAAAAGTTATTTGAATATTCCCAATATTATTGCTGCCGCATTGACGCGCAATGCGACTGCCATTCATCCAGGTTATGGCTTTTTGGCAGAAAATGCCCGGTTTGCGGAAATCTGTGCCGACCATCATATTGCTTTTATCGGCCCAACTCCAGAAGCTATCAGGCGCATGGGGGATAAAGCCACTGCCAAAGAAACGATGCAAAAAGCTGGAGTACCAACAGTACCAGGTAGTGAGGGGTTGGTAGAATCTGAGGAAGAAGGATTAGGATTCGCTAAGGATATCGGCTATCCAGTGATGATCAAAGCCACAGCCGGGGGCGGTGGACGGGGTATGCGCTTAGTTCGTTCTGAAGACGAATTTGTCAAACTTTTTTTGGCAGCCCAAGGGGAAGCAGGAGCAGCATTTGGTAATTCTGGCGTTTATATAGAAAAATTTATTGAACGTCCCCGCCATATTGAATTTCAAATTTTGGCGGATAACTACGGTAATGTTATCCACTTGGGTGAACGCGATTGCTCTATTCAGCGCCGAAATCAAAAGCTACTGGAAGAAGCCCCCAGTCCGGCTCTCGACCAAGACCTACGTGAGAAAATGGGAGAAGCTGCTGTAAAAGCTGCCCAATTCATTAACTACACTGGGGCGGGTACTATCGAGTTTCTCTTGGATAGATCGGGTAAATTCTACTTTATGGAAATGAACACCCGGATTCAAGTAGAACATCCTGTAACAGAGATGATTACTGGGATAGATTTAGTTGCCGAACAAATTCGGATTGCCCAAGGGGAAAGACTTAAGCTTACCCAAGAGCAAGTAGTGTTGCGGGGTCATGCGATCGAATGCCGGATTAACGCCGAAGACCCCGATCACGATTTTCGCCCTTCTCCTGGACGGATTAGCGGCTATCTTCCCCCTGGAGGGCCTGGTGTTCGGATTGATTCCCACGTTTACACAGATTACCAAATCCCGCCTTACTACGATTCCTTGATCGGCAAGTTAATTGTTTGGGGGCCAGACCGACCTACTGCTATTAACCGCATGAAACGCGCACTCCGGGAATGTGCCATCACAGGATTACCCACCACTATCGGGTTTCATCAAAAAATTATGGAAAATCCGCAGTTTTTGCAGGGTAATGTCTATACAAATTTTGTGCAGGAGATGAACGGTTAAGGGAGTGGGGAGT
>NZ_WBKM01000093.1 GCF_015714725.1 Nostoc sp. WHI | reverse complement strand
TCTACTTTCAAAAAGTATGGGGATAGGTAAAGCAGTAGCGAGTGTTTCAATGCTAACAGTTTTAATAGATTGTAATAAATTTATCAGGATTTTTAGTAATAAATATTCTGCACGTCCCAATTCTCGCTTGAGGTTTGTTTCGTAGAATTCAGGTAATATTATCATTAAATAGAGCTTGTTGCGAATGAATGCTCTTTTTGTTTTACCACAAATTGCTACACTCTTTGTAATATAAGCATTCTAGACCATTTTGTCCCCCTGCAAGGTATTTTTGATACTGAAATCTTTTGTCAGGTGACAAAAGCTAACCAGGGAATCACAAAAACTAATCTGCAAAGATTAACTAAACAGTCGATCACTTCCACGACATTATCCAGCGATAAAGGCAATATTGATGTCAAAGCGGGACTGAATATTGAGTCAGCTGTAGAAGCACAGAAGACGATTTACAAAGGTAACGTTGTCGTCCAAACGGCTGTAGTATTTTTGGTACACCGCAAATCTACACGGGAATTAGATGAAGCTGGGAGCAATGCGATTTTGTGAGGTGGTTAAAATTCGGGTACTAAATCACCTATCTAGAGGTGCGATCGCAGCTAAATAACTGTTTTTATTGAGAATCTAGCTCTCTAACTGAGAATTAAAGTCCGATCTAACAAAATCGCATTGCTCCCGATGAAGCTTGTCGTTACCTCGCTTCTTTCTTTCTACGTCCGGCGGTAGTTGACCGTGAGATAGAGTACGCCTGGAAGGTATGGCTTCAGTGTTGTCCTTTTGTCTGGGAACCTTTACTAACAAAACCATTTAACCGCAGACTACCTTATTTTAGTTCAGAAGCTCCAGGGCTGATGCCTCTAATTCGTACAGCTACAGGCGATCGCACTGGGTTTGAATTAATTGCAGAAGAGGGCGGTACTCCTGTACACCTGGATTTATACCAAAATCACAAGAATTTGGCTGTTTTTGGTGCAACTCGTTCCGGTAAATCAGTCTTGGTTGCAGGTATACTGACTCCGGCTCTAGCTCAAGATATTCCAGTTGTGGCATTGGATTACCCCAAACCAGATGGAACATCCACTTTCACTGACTACACTAATTTGCTAGGAAAAGACGGTGCTTACTTTGATATTTCTAAAGAATACAACAATCTTTTTGAGTTACCAAATCTGCGAGGACTAGAACCAGAAATTATCAATGAAAGATTGAATGATTTCAAGGAGTTTTTGAAATCAGTACTGATGACAATGATTATTGGAACTAGCATGATTGGGGTTAGCCCTTCCATGATTACCAATATTGAGTCAATCATCGCTTTGACATTAAAGATTTTTTTCGACGATGATGAAATCAAACTCCGTTACAAATTGGCATTATCATCTGGAGTAGGAACTAAGGCATGGTCAGAGACACCAACACTACAAGACTTTTACAAATACTGTTCACCAGCATTTATTAAACTAGATTCTATTGCTAGTAACAGTCGGGATATTCTAGAAGCTTTAGAACAAATTAGGCTAAGACTTAATTACTGGTTAACTACAAGAGTTGGGCAGTCAATTTCTCGACCTTCTAGCTTCAGAACTGATGCCAAATTACTTGTTTTTGCATTGAGAAATTTATCAAGTGAGGCGGATGCGGCGATCTTAGCTCTGAGCGCTTATGCTGCCGCACTCAGACGGGCGTTAGCATCCAAAGTAAGTATATTTTTCTTAGATGAAGCACCAATCTTATTTCAGTTTGAATCAATCGCTGAACTAATTGGGAGGCTCTGTGCTAATGGTGCTAAAGCTGGTATACGTGTAATTTTATCTGCCCAAGAACCAGAAAGTATTTATCAGTCAAAAGCTGCCGCTAAAATCTTCGCCAACATCACTACACGCTTGGTTGGCAGAATTCAATCTTCAGCCGTTGACCCCTTTTTGGTGAGATTTAAATACCCATTAGAAATTATTCGGGTCAATAGTACAGAAGCTTT
>NZ_WBKM01000203.1 GCF_015714725.1 Nostoc sp. WHI | reverse complement strand
TTTTTGCACTCCCTTTGACTTTCTTTTTAAAAATCAATGGTGGCTTTAGCAATCTTGCGCGTTGAGAAATTAAAATCTTTCGGCAACGTTGGCGGTAGTGAAAAACATACTGCCCGTCTTCAAGATACCCCGAATGCCGACACCACTAAAAAAATATCCGGCTGATTGGCATGGAGGATGGCACACCACTTGAAGTTTTGGTAAAAACTAAGATAGCCAGCACCACAAAACACAAACCCCGCAAAGATGCCGTGCTATGTAGCGATATATTTTTATCGGCATCACCAGAATATTTTCGTCCTCATGACCCATCAAAAGCCGGTGAGTGGGATGATGACCGGATGGTAGATTTCGCCTCTGCTTCCAGGGCTTGGCTAATCAATAACTATGGTGATAAGTGCGTCAGAGCAGAATTGCATTTGGATGAAGCTACTCCCCACATTCATGCTTATGTCGTACCGATCAACGAAAAAACTAAACAACTAAGCCACAAAGAAATGTTTGGGGGTAATGGTGGTGCTGCCAGCATTAAGTTATCGAAACTCCAAGATAGCTATGCTGCTGCACTTGCTCCTTTGGGCATTGAACGGGGGGTTAAGGGCAGTAAGGCAACCCACACCAAAGTAAAGGAATATTACCAAGCGGTTAATAGCGAACCTCTCCTATTGGAACTCGACCGACTTGCACCCCGCCCTGACGAGACGGCACAGCAATTATATGAACGCATCAAGGCTGATAGAGCCATTCAGGATATTAATCATCAACTGGCTGACCGCAGACTGTCACTTTCGCAATCCCACCGCGCCGAACTAAAATCTTTCGCCTCCGACAAGTTGCGGCAACAGCTTGAGCAACGTGTTTTGGAGTTAGAAGCAGAAAACTTTCAATGGCGGCAGCAGACCAATCAACTGCGGGACTTGCCACTTGTTGATGTGGCTTGGGAGTTGGGGCTACACCATGATCTTGGAAAATGGAAGGGTCACGGACACATCATTAATATAGATGGCTCCAAGTTTTACGACTTTGCACCCGAACAGCAGAAAGGCTCAGGGGGTGCGATTGACTTGGTGATGCACGTCAACAATTGCAATCTGCGGCAGGCGGTTGTCTGGTTGCATGAGCGATTTGGGGAAGCTGGGGCAGAACGAGCAGCGATCGCTAAAACTAAAACAGTGGCTGCTGAGATTATCCAGTTAGAACCACGAACCCCGTTTCAGCTACCTGTTGAGGAAAAAAGCAAGTGGTCTTCTGTCTCCAACTACCTGACCCAGAAACGGGGGATACCTGAAAATTTTGTGGAACTTCTGCATAAAAGGGGGTTAGTTTACGCTGATGATCAGCAAAACGCTGTGTTCGTCATGCGGAATCTTGGCGAAGAACCCCAGGCAATAGGAGCATTCCTGCGGGGAACACGGGGCGAGAACAACACTTTCAAAGGCTACGAGAAAGGGACTAAGCGGCGTGAGGGCTGGTTTTACTTTCACTTGGGCGGCCAGCCAACAGATCCTGTAGAGAAAGTGGTGCTTTTGAAATCGCCCATCGATGCGGTATCTTTTGCCATGCTGGAATATCAGCTTAGAGGCGACGTGCCAGGCATCACCGTGCCAAAAAAGGTTTTTTGTACGCTAAGGAATTTTCAAGTGCCTGAAACGACGATTTTTCGTTCATACTAGATCGAAACTGGCAGCCTAACCATAGGTCTTTCACGAATTTTATAGGAAAAAGCACTTCTTGAAAAGCTTACCCCATCTTGGTTTCAGCCTTAGCGTACAATTTACCCGTTTCGGCACGGTGACGCCTATATTCATGGTTTTCCATCTAATCAAGCATTTTCAAAAATCGGTGTTCTGGCTCTTGCGCCTTCACTTACCTTTGTTACCAGTATTTTTTTGAGTTTTCGCCCTGGCTCAAGTTCACAAAACTCTATCACTTCAGAAGAAAAAGGCTTGCGGTAATACTTGGTAGCGAAGGGATGATTCGCAAACCATTCACGATCTGCATCCATCTGTTCATCAGCCAAGTATCCGATCTCTGGATGCATATTTAAGACTCGTGGAGAATTAATAGGTTCATTCATTGGTGTTACCTCGCTTTAGTCCTTTAACTGTCTTCCGTTCCTCTAGTGTCAACTCTTTCCAAACAGCAGTTTTAAATTCATCCGTCCACTCTTCTATCAATTCATCAATCATTTCCCAAGACTCATCTACAATAGACTCCCTAATCAGTTCAGCATTGGCGATAATTTTATCCGTTCCACCTGCATTGAGAGGGGTGTCACAGGTGTCACACTCTGACTGGAACTCGATTTGAACATTGGCGACTTGCTGTGACACCGCCGCATCATCTTGTGGACAAACTGGTGCTAAATCATCGA
>NZ_WBKM01000229.1 GCF_015714725.1 Nostoc sp. WHI | reverse complement strand
CCACTCCCCACTCCCCACTCCCCATTTTGATCCGTTACAACTCCCAGAAAACCCGGTGGAACGCTTGGGCGTTTTACACAGCTTTCCTGACTGGATTATTCAAGTGTGGTTAGAACAACTGAGTCTAGCTCAAACAGAACAACTGTGTGAATGGATGAACCAATCGCCAACAATCGATTTGCGGATCAATCCACTTCGCACTTCAATCGAGGAAGTTGAGATAGCGTTGCAATCTGCTGGTATTTCGGTGAAGCGCGTTCCTTATTTACCCCAAGCGTTACGATTGATTGGTAGTAGTGGGTCAATTCAAAAACTACCTGGTTTTGGCGAGGGTTGGTGGACTGTACAAGATAGTAGCGCCCAATTAGTAAGTCATTTGCTCGACCCCCAACCAGGTGAAGTGGTAATTGATGCTTGTGCTGCACCAGGAGGCAAAACAACGCACATTGCCGAGTTAATGGCGGATAAGGGGAAAATTTGGGCTTGCGATCGCACTGCTTCGCGTCTTCGCAAACTTCAAGAAAATTCTCAACGCCTAAGTTTACAATCTATTCAAATTTACACTGGCGACAGCCGCAACTTAGCTCAATTTAAAAACACCGCCGACCGCGTATTATTAGATGCTCCATGTTCTGGCTTGGGAACTATGCACCGTCATGCTGATGCTCGGTGGCGACAGACACCAGAATCTGTTCGGGAACTTTCAAAGCTGCAAAAAGAATTGTTAACCCATACATCAACCTTTGTAAAACCTGGTGGTGTAATAGTTTATGCCACCTGTACATTGCATCCAGCAGAAAATGAACAAGTGATTGCGGCATTTTTAGCTGAGTCACCAGATTGGCAAATTGAGTCTCCCAGCAGCGTTGAGTTACCTGATTGCGCCCATATCACGCCTCAAGGTTGGTTTAAAGTTTGGCCTCATCTACAAGATATGGATGGCTTTTTCATGGTGCGCTTAAGAAAAACCAATAATTCCGAGTGAATACTGTTTAGGATTGTACGATTTGGTGGAAACTTGAATCTACCAGAGGAGGCAGGAATGGTGACTCATTCCAATGTGAAAAACTTAGTTAAAATCCTGATTGGAGCAGCCTGGATTGATGGCAAAATCCAGCCAGAAGAACGGCAATATCTACGTGAAATCGCTCAAGCAAAAGGTTTAGCTAGCGATCCAGAAATTAAACCTTGGTTGTACGAATTAGTTCCTGTACAGCCAGAAGAGTGCTATCGATGGGTGCAAGATTATTTAGGCGATCGCCCCAGCCTTGAAGATTGCGAAAATCTGATTGAAGCTATCAGTGGCTTAATTTATAGCGATGGTGATGTTGCGATCGAAGAAGCTAGACTTCTGACAGAGTTGCAGGATATAGCAAAGCCGAATGGCTCAACTCAACCAGCTCACACTGGGTTGCTCAAACAAATTCAAAAGCTCTACCGTCGTTGGGTTGAAGTGCAAAACTAACAAGGAGTTATGAGTGATGAGTTGACAAGGCGCGATTGTTCGCGTCTTTAGATGATTTTTAAGTTTGACACTCATCACTCATCACTGCTTATGACTTCGGTTCACCCAGACCCGGAGTTTCTTCTTTATCAACTTTAGGCACAATATCAGGACGCTCTTTGCTTTCCCAACCTGCGGGGCGTTTCGAGTTGTACCAAGCTATTGAACCAATGGTTACAGCAGCAATAAAACCAACGACATACACCAAGGTAAAAGCCAAGGGAAATTGACCACCACCTGTTGCGATTGCATCTGCTGCCTGCATGAATATAAGCATATTATGTTCTCCAATGTTAAGTAACACTACTTGACACACTATAAAATGAGCCTATCACTTAACATCCCCCCTGAGTTGAGTTTAATAAGAGGGCAGGGGAGCAGGGG
>NZ_WBKM01000269.1 GCF_015714725.1 Nostoc sp. WHI | reverse complement strand
GTCAAATGACGGCGGAAACTGTTGCAGAATACGATGTAGTGCTGTGTGTTGGAGACACCACTTTTCTTGATTATGGCAGGATTGTAGAAAAACTTGTAACTAAGCACACGCGAGTAATTCATGTTTTCGACAGAGAAGGTGATATCACAGAAGTTTTCGATAAAATTCGTCAACTTCAACACACGGGTGTCGTAGTTCGTGCCGCTCATAACCGGAGCTTAGATTCTGATAGTGAAGTGTTAACAGCTGGTTGGGCTGTGGAAGCGATCGCTCGTCTTGGCGGATATCTTGAACATCGACATAGAACTCCTATTGGTATCCAGGTACTGTGGCGAGGTTGGTTAAAATTACACGACCTCTGTGAGGGTTTGCAGCTTGCAACAGAGACTTAACGGGAAAAGTCAGAATACCTAATCCCCTTCATGCTTGCTTCTTACATCAAGCTATGCCATACTGCATATAAATACCAGTAAATCTATCGACTTATAGTAGATTAAAGCATAAATTATTGAATAGTTAGACGTTGAGTTCTACAGGAGTAGTTAAAATGGCAATCACGCGGCAAAACACAGCAGCATTTTTAGGAATCACCATTCACAATTCCAATAGCTTCAAAATAGGCAGACAGTGGATGCAACTTGCTGCACAACTAAAGCGACTTTGGTGGCACACTAAAGCGTATAAGACGATTCTGGGTGTCATGCTGCTAACCTTGGTAAGTCTGATTTTCCTAAGTATGCATTGGTCTTACCGCAGACTGTTCGCAGTTCTCAGCCATCGAGCCATTAACAGTAATTGGGATAAGCAATTAAAAATTAAAAGTTAGAAATGTTTGCCTAGTGTCTCGTAAAGAAGAATGCGATCCAATACGGTTTGGTTAAGGTTTTTTGATGAAAATTCTAGATCGGAAAGACGCGATAAGTCGCCGTCACGACGAAAGATTGATTATTGTAGAGACGGCGATTTATCGCGTCTCTTGTTTTAACCGAACCGTATTGAAATGCGATCGTGGCAGGTATCCTGGCCATGTCAAAGTGCTGATATTGATAACCTCCTAGTTAAAGACCTCTAGGAGCTTTTTTTAATTGATTATCTACTTCAATTGAGGCAGATATTAATAAACCTAGTTGCTGCAATTAAATTATTCTTTATGGATATTAATCATTGATTCTGATGGTAGAGGGAGTCAAAAGATTAAGATTAATAGTATGTATTCGTGAGTAAAAAACGTTTATCTATTTAATGTCTTAGTATCCCAGGTGTTGCGCTGGCAGTTCTTGGTGCAATTGTTGCGGTTTTCCTGTGGAATTTATTAACCCGCCGCAGTGCTGTATAAAACCAAAATTGCGGTCAATAAATCAAGGATACTTAAGAAATTCATTTAACAATTTTTTACTGTGAATTGAATCAAAAAAATAGCGGCAGTCTAATTATAGGGTGTCGCTATTTTTATAATTGTTGATAAATAAAATAATAATTGGTGGTAATACAATGCTGTGCGATCGCTGTTAAGGGACTGTCAAGTAAAACAATATCCATTAATCGTAGGGTGTGTTTCACAAATCAAATACTAGTCCTATATAGGAAGGTTAGCGATCGCCCCGTGGTCGATTCAAATTTTTTTAAAGTCTTAATTAGCTCTAAGAATTCCTATACCAGCTTCTCTTTCAATATAATCTGCTAAGTTGATAAAATCTTCACGCGGGTAGCATCTTCCGCCAACCAGATCAAACGCTAATCTACTAGCAGGATTTTCTGGGTTTTCGAGTATATGTATACCCCAGTAGTAAAGTAGGTCACTAGCCCGAATACAAACTTCTTCTGGATCTATACAATGAAATTTATTATCTATTTTACGAATTTCCTTATAAGCATTATAATAAACTTCTTTTAAAAGCCTTAAACGCTTAACACCAGGATCTTTAAAATTATTAACTAACACAAATAAATGAGCTTCTTGATTGATTTCACGTATTTCTCTAACAGTTTCTTGAATAACTTTACCGTGCTTGCTTATTCCCAGTGGGTTGAAGGTTGTTGGAATAATACAATAATCTAATCGTTTAACTATATCTGAAGGATTACGTTCTAGTGCAGGTGAACAATCGCAAATTACTATTTGACAATCACGGGCAGCATCTTCATCCCAATCACTTCCGTCAAACACTTGAATAGTTGTACCTACCCCTTTAGGATTGGGAACAAAAACACCATCACCTACTAATTTGTGCAAATTTTGTTCTCGGTCTAAGTCCACAAGTGCCACATTAAATCCTTGCAGCGCTAATGCTCCTGCTAAATGCCCTGCTACAGTTGTTTTTCCTACTCCGCCTTTACAGGTAAAAACTCCAAAATAAACTTTTTTTGAACTAGTTTCTTCGTCATGCTTTGGATTATCTCTGCTACCAATGACGGAATCACCGTCAATCCCAACTAGCTTATTTTCATGGGCAATGCCACAGCGAATTTTAGTATCTTTACCCCAGGTTCTCATTAATGCCAATGCTGGGCCGCCAAATCCTTTTGTGGTTATAAACCAACCAAAATTAAATTTTTTGCCTTCGTCAGAATCTAAAAAGTCAGCAAACTTTAAAAGCTGCGGCGCTGTTACGTTACCTTTTAGCCATTTAACCTGAACAACAACAACTAGGTTTCCTTTTTTGACCACTAGATCATAGCCAGGTTGATTGGTCTTTGCAGTTTCAACTGTCCAATCTGCTTTATGGATCAGTTTTGCTACGTGCTGCTCAAAGTGGGTAAAATCCTGGATGAATTGTGGTTCTAATGGTGATGACATAAACAGCTTTAGGTGGTTTGGTTTAGGGTGGTACTATGTAACATAGTATACTCTACAAAAATCAACCCTGACCGCATAGTTGCTTTATATACGTAATATGAATCACTATGCCCTCGTCTTTTAGAGAAATGCACCATACTCTGGCATAAATTAACAGCAAAGTTACATCTGATTTAAATAAGTATAAATACGCTAAAATCCACAAGTATCATGAAATTTTCAATAAGTTGCACCGATCGCTTCACACAAACCGACAATGTTTAGTTAAGCTGTAAGCGCTATGATTTAGCTTTATTGAACGTTTTATGCATTGGTTGTTATCTGGGCCATTAAGTATAGAGAAATTGACGGTTAACATTGCCGGGCTGCCTGCATCGTTACAGGGTAAGAAGTTGGTGCAGTTGTCAGATTTCCACTACGATGGTTTGCGGCTGTCGGAAGATATGTTAGAAAAAGCGATCGCATTTACTAACGAAGCTGAACCAGATTTAATTTTATTAACTGGTGACTACGTAACTGACGATCCGACACCGATTCACCAACTGGTGCTTCGACTTAAACATCTGCAAAGTCGCAGTGGTATCTATGCTATTCTTGGCAATCACGATATACATTACAAACACGCAAAAGCAGAAGTTACAGATGCCCTTACTAGCATTGGAATTCATGTCCTTTGGAACGAAATTGCCTATCCACTAGGCAAAGAATTGCCACTCGTTGGATTGGCAGATTATTGGTCACAGGAATTCAATCCTGTAGTAGTTATGAACCAGCTAAATCCCGACACACCCTGTATCGTTTTATCCCACAACCCGGATACTGCGGAAATACTGCAAGCCTGGCGAGTCGATTTACAATTATCTGGTCATACTCACGGGGGTCAAATCGTGATTCCCG
The DNA here is from genome assembly GCF_015714725.1 of Nostoc sp. WHI. Lineage (GTDB taxonomy): Bacteria > Cyanobacteriota > Cyanobacteriia > Cyanobacteriales > Nostocaceae > Nostoc. The sequence continues at coordinate 2,741 of NZ_WBKM01000269.1, read as the reverse complement.
GTATTGGCCCTGCAATGTTTTTTTACGAAAAGCTTGGAGAAAAAATACCCAAAAAAGTACGGCGTAGACTGCCATTTTTGCAAATAAATATCTCTGTAGTCAGCCATTGGGAATGGGCACAAGGTTTTCATCGGCTAGGAAAAAATCAGTTATATGTCAATCGTGGTTTGGGAACTTATCTCCCAGGACGTTTATTTTGCCGCCCAGAGGTTACTATAATCACGCTACAAGGTGAGTAAGTAATTCAAAATTCAAAATATAAGAACGTAATCACAGTAGGTATTCTGGCTAACGGGACTTAAACAAAAACTAAGCCCAAATAAAGCCCAAACTGGCTTTGTAAGCAGCAAATACGTCACGGTTGAGGGTTAACCAATCGAAAAATCGATAAGACATAGCCGTTCTAAAGGCTTCTAAGGCTTTTCGATTTTTCGCCAATCCTCCTAAATACTTTAATTGTCTCTTCTCTAACTTTAATAAGAAGGATGTATTGTTGCCATACCCAGCATCTATAAGTACGATTCCCGGTTGATATCCTCGTTTGAGTGTTCTATCTATTAGCTTCAGCGCTAATTCAGTTTTTTTCTCAACCTCTGGGTCTTGCTTACCACTGGGTAAAGAATTGCCGTGTTGATATAACTCTATCGCTTTCCCCCAATAATCCCCCTAAATAGTGCCTAAACCCTCTTTTTTGGGCTTTATAAGTAAGTAAATGATTCATCAAACCGTTGACACCATTTTTCAAAACACGGCGGCATGGCTGCGGGGGTTGTCTCTTTCATCGGCTGTTACTTCAACGTGAAAGCTATACTGATAAAGCATCATACCTTATTTTGGTTTTCCTTTTTGTTTAAGTCCCATTACATCCATAAAATGGTCTAAATCGCAGGGTGTAGGCACTTGCATCTTCAATGGTTACTTCTAAACTCAGTTCTCACACCGCACCAAACTTTAATGATGAATATAAGAGATTAGGGCTTTAATAAGGAGTTAGGAATAAATAACTCCTAACTCCTGTACAGACGCGATTAATCGCGTCTCTATTTTTTACACTGCACAACTCAACTCGCCGGCTTTTTGAGTGAAGAGGTGATTCTCGCGGTAGTCTACGGGACAATCTATCACGGCTGGTACATCTTGAGCGAGGGCTTCTTTAAGTGTGGGAATCAAGTCTAGAGCCGATTTAACTCGGTAGCCTTTTAAACCCATGCTTTCGGCGTATTTGACAAAATCAGGATTACTGAAATGTACAAAGGATGAGTTTCCTTTGCCAAAATGATTTTCTTGCTTCCACTCAATCAACCCATAACCACCATCATTAAAAATTATGGTGACAAAGGGCGTACCGACACGCAAGGCTGTTTCTAATTCTTGAGAATTCATCATAAAGCCGCCATCGCCTGTTACAGCAACAACTTTGCGGTTGGGATGAACGAGTTTTGCTGCTAAAGCGCCAGGAATGGCAATACCCATAGCCGCGAAGCCGTTGGAAATTATGCAAGTATTGGGGCTATGGCAATGATAATGACGAGCCATCCACATTTTATGTGCACCAACATCCGAGATGACGATATCATCTGGGCCCATCACTTGCCGTAAGTCATAAATTAACTTTTGCGGCTTGATGGGAAATCCATCATCATGAGCATGCTGTTCGTAATCAGCTCGAATATCTGCCCTTAAGCTGATGGCAAAAGGATCAGGTTTACCTTGTCTATCTGCTAATTTTAAGATTTCATACAGTGAATCTGAAATATCTCCAATTACTTCGGCGTTGGGAATATAACTACTATCAATTTCCGACGGACTTACCCCAATATGCACAATGGGAATTTCACCATTACGATTCCATTTCTTTGGGGAAAACTCAATCAAATCATAGCCGATCGCAATTACTAAATCTGTGTTATCAAAGCCACAGGTAATGTAATCTCTTTGCTGTAATCCTACTGACCACAATGCTAATTGATGGGTGTAGGGAATCACGCCTTTACCCATGAAGGTATTGGCAACAGGTATATTCAGCAAGGTGGCAAATTGGGTAACTGCATCACTAGCATGAGCGCGAATTGCCCCATTTCCTACTAAAATTAATGGGTTAACTGCTTGGCAAATTGCGGCTGCTGCTGCCCGAATGCTAGCAAAAGATGCATAGGTTTTTTCGCTACTATCCTTACGCAAAGGTTTACCTTCTACAGGCATGGCAGCAATATTTTCTGGCAAATCGATGTGAACTGCACCAGGTTTTTCAGATTGCGATCGCTTAAAGGCTTTCCGCACTACTTCTGGTGTAATACTCGGTCGCACAATCTGCTTATTCCACTTGGTAACAGGTGCAAACATTGCCACCAAATCCAAATATTGATGGGATTCGATGTGCATTCGATCCGTTCCCACTTGCCCAGTAATTGCCACTAAAGGCGCACCATCAAGGTTAGCATCTGCTACCCCAGTCATCAAGTTGGTTGCCCCAGGCCCAAGAGTAGAAAGACACACCCCGGCTTTTCCTGTCAGGCGTCCGTAGACATCCGCCATGAATGCTGCACCCTGTTCATGACGAGTTGTAATAAATTTAATGGAAGAATGTTTTAGCGCTTCCAAAACGTGTAAGTTTTCTTCGCCAGGGAGTCCAAAAATATATTGCACTCCTTCATTTTCTAGGCATTGCACCAATAATTCTGCTGTATTCATTTTTATTTCCTAAGTAGTAACGATATTGGGGAATGGGGAGTGGGGAGTGG
>NZ_WBKM01000305.1 GCF_015714725.1 Nostoc sp. WHI | reverse complement strand
GTTTTGATGTAGAACTTGTGCTGTTGCAGCATTTGTTCAAGTTGGAGAGGGGTCGTGCGTTCGCGTAACAGCAAAATCATTTAAATCATAACCTCTATCAGGGAAAGGCATTCTAATTATGGAACGGAATCAAGCACAAGTAATTGCTGTAAGTCTCACTGGTACATTAGCGGCCATATCTATCGGGTATTCAGGAGTGCAATTTTTTGGCAGAAATACAATGTACACAATTGCTACAGCCATGTTTGGGCTGGGTACTGGAGGAGCTATCGGTCAGATTTTGGTAGAGAAAAGGCAGCAGCGAGTAGTACAAACACAGTCAAAACAAAGATAGGAGCAATCGTATGGAAACTTTAAAAGTTGTCACTATCCCGAATCACTGGAGATCACCAAAATACTCGTTAGGGCAAAGAACCAAGCAGGGAGTCATTGTTGGGATTCAATACTACCCACCCAATAATCTATTAACTGGCTTGTGTAATGAATCTTGGCGTTATGCTGTCTTAGATAAAAACGATTTTTCAGAAGTGTCACATCTCGAAGAGCAAAAAATTCATCCACTTACACCACTTGAATTACGCGCCGAACTTCAAGCTGAGATTGAAATGTATCAGCGTAAAATACTAATTCTCAAGGAACAGTTAACGGAGGCGTAGACTTATTATCCGGCAAGTAATGGAACAACGCGCAGATTTGAGTCAAGAGATTTAAGAAAAAAGCCCCAAAAACAGGGCTTTTTTTCATCCCTAGTTTTTTTCGTCAACTCTACCACTTCCTTTGTGACACCCATTCTGTATGGCTTTGAGTGCCTTACAGTGACACCAATTTCATAATTTAACCATGCCGCTTTTTGTGACATTCCTTTAATAGCAAGGGTTCTGGAGTTTTACTGAATCTTGCCGCTTTTTGTGACATCTATACACAGCAAGACTTTTGAATGTCACGGCATACTTTGCCGCTTAATTGTGCCGCTTTGTGACACAATACAACAAAAAAAAAGAGCTTGATTAAAAATCTCATTAGGCGGCGGAAGTACTTGCTAATTCCAGCCATCTCCTCAATTCTTCTTGCTTAATGATGCGTAACTTAGAGAAAGGAATACGGCGTTTAGATGCCCAACGGTACAGAGTTCGCAAAGTAACTTTGTAGCCTGTTTGCTCATATATATAGTCCGGTAATTCTCGCCCGAAGAGTGGAAATTCTGGGTTTTCTAAATCAATGCCAAATTTGGTAAGTTTTTCAAAATCTTTCATCAGTAACAATGAAACATCAGACAAAGAATATTTCTTGAAAGGGTTTTGACGTTTCAGGTATATCAGTCCTAGTAAATAGCAGCATTCTTTGAGCCTTACTTCTCGCTTGTAAGGCTGAACGCCACATATTCTTAAGCAGTTTCGCCAAGTTCGAGGACAAATATTCTTACCTAAAATATGTTCACAAGCTGTTTTTACCCAAGCAAGGCTGTATGAATCTTCAAAACTTGACATATTTTTTTGCTCCTTTTATTCCAAATAATGCCCAGCTTTAACCTGGGCATGAAAATTACTATTCTTCTCCCTGATTGGTAGTGTCGGGGGAAATTTTTCCTCTCAAGCGCTTGTTAATCATTCTCTTGTTACTACGCTCGACATAAGCACCAAAACCGTTTTCCCAAAATACACGGTGCAGTTCTGCTAACTTCCAACCCTCAAAGTCGGACAGTTCCTCTGCTTCTTCAAATAGTGCTGTTGGCACGTAAAGTTCAATCCGGGTCATTCCCTGTGCTTTCGTTCTAGGCATTGTTGCATCCATACTTAATCACCAAAATTATCAAATGATATTGCTTATGGGACAAGAACCCGACAAAATCTGGAGTTATTGTTGGCTTCTTATGTGATATGTAGCTAATATATTATATATTAGTGGTGTAGTAAGCACATACAAGGCAAAGAAATGGAAAAAGTCAAAGAAATTTTGCTGGCTAAAGGTATTGAGTGTGATGAGCAAGAGATTTTGTCTGCGGCATCAGCAATAGGCATGGATGTTAATGACTTGAATGATGCAGAAGCACAAGCGATCACTATTCAGATTCTTGAGCAACGAAAATCATCAGGAGCATTGACCAATACCAATGGCAAGTCTAAAAATGGCAACAGCAAGTTAGGTAAAAACTCCCCACGCCGCAAAACTACTCCCCCATTACAAGGAGCGATCGCTCACGCATCTCAGGTTTCAAACCAAGAAATTCAATCCTTGGAAGATGTTCTCAACGTCGGGATTGATGCTTACACAACTGATAAAGCAGACCAGTTGCTATCAACGATTCGCAATGCTCCCAAGGACGTGGTGAGCAAGTTTGTCTCTAAAGCGATGGAGGAAGAAGCTGACGTGGAATCCTTTCGTGCAATCGGTAACGAACTCGTTGAAGGGATTTTCGGTATTAGCTTGGCAAATGCAGCCGAGTAAATTTTTGGGATTAGC
>NZ_WBKM01000228.1 GCF_015714725.1 Nostoc sp. WHI | reverse complement strand
TCTTGGGAGACGAAATCATAAGCCCGCAGGTTGAGTGCTAAACCGACGATGCCGACGGCGCTCATCCACAAGCCTGTGACTGGCACAAACAACATGAAAAAGTGCAGCCAACGCTTGTTGGAGAAGGCAATGCCGAAAATCTGTGACCAGAAACGGTTTGCCGTCACCATTGAGTAGGTTTCTTCGGATTGGGTGGGATTGAAGCCACGGAAGGTGTTAGCACCGTCACCGTCTTCAAACAAGGTATTTTCAACTGTGGCTCCGTGAATAGCGCACAATAGCGCACCACCTAATACACCAGCAACACCCATCATGTGGAAGGGGTTGAGTGTCCAGTTGTGGAACCCTTGCAGGAATAGTAAGAATCGGAAAATTGCAGCGACACCAAAGCTGGGTGCAAAGAACCAACTTGACTGTCCCAAGGGGTACATCAGGAATACGCTGACGAATACCGCAATCGGTGCAGAGAAGGCGAGAGCATTGTAAGGACGGATACCTACTAGACGCGCAATCTCAAATTGCCGCAACATGAAGCCGATCAAACCGAAGGCTCCGTGTAGGGCTACGAATGGCCACAAACCACCCAGTTGAAACCAACGGGTGAGGTTGCCTTGAGCTTCTGGCCCCCATAACAGCAATAGGGAGTGTCCCATGCTGTCGGCGGGGGTGGATACTGCCACTGTCAGGAAGTTACAGCCTTCTAAATATGAGGAGGCTAATCCGTGGGTGTACCAAGAGGTGACGAAGGTGGTGCCGGTCAACCAACCGCCTAGTGCTAGGAAGGCACAGGGAAACAATAGTATCCCTGACCAACCTACGAATACGAAGCGATCGCGCTTGAGCCAGTCGTCTAGAACGTCAAACCACCCTCTACTGGGCGCGCGTCCAACTGCGATGGTCATTAAAGTAAATCTCCAAATCTTTATAAGTACAGGTTGTATCTGTATTATAGATGGCTGTATAAAAGCCTATCCACAAGCAGAAAGTTAAACAGATTGTTAATCTAGTTTACAATTTTTTACAGACCTTTAATCATATTAGGTGTAAATCGCTAATTTTTCTAGGGGTTTTGTCATAAAAATTAATTTTTATGACAAATGAGGTTAAATCAAAGAGGTCGGGGCAGGGAAGTAGGGAGACAAGGAAAATAACCATGCCCAATGCCTTTTTCCCTAGAATTCAGTCAGCTGACGCTAAAATGAGTCCTACAGTTAAAGAAAGATTATTGCTAAATGTTTACCATCGACTTAAGCATCAGAAACACTGCTTTTCCTATCTCAGTCCAACGTAAATCAGCAGAAGATGCTGAGGCTGTCTATCAGCTTATTTTGGCAGCAATCCGCTCTGGAAACCCTGACATTGTAGAACTCAAGTGCGAGGGCAAGACAGAGAAAAAAATTGCTGTCCGCGCTAGTGAAATTTCTGGGGTGCAGATTTTTCAGAAAGATGGTGCAACCCCTGGTGGCGCCAGACCACCTGGCTTTTTCGCTGTAGCTGCTGAGTAACCAAGGTTTATAAATGGCTCAAGTGGGCATTGAGGTCAAGGATTTAAATTTCAGTTGGCCTAATGGAGAGAAAGTTATCAAATCTTGCTCTTTAGAAGTACCCAAGGGTGAGTTTTGGATGCTCTTGGGTACAAATGGCAGTGGGAAATCAACGTTACTTAAACTGCTGGCCGGGCTATTAGCTCCTGAATCTGGCGAAATTCGGGTTTTGCACCCCGTTGGCTTTGTCTTCCAAAATCCGGATCATCAACTGGTGATGCCAACGGTTGGTGCTGATGTGGCTTTTGGATTGGTGGAAGAAAAGTTGCCACCGGCTGCCGCCAGAGCAAGGGTTGAGGAGGCGCTAGGGGCGGTGAATTTGCTTACCCTCCAACGCCGCCCTATATATGCGCTCTCTGGAGGACAGAAACAGCGAGTGGCGATCGCTGGTGCGATCGCCCGTCGTTGTGAAGTCTTATTATTAGATGAACCCACTGCCTTACTAGATCCAGATAGTCAGCTGGATTTAGTTGCTGGTGTCCGCCGCCTCGTCAAAAGTCGAGGCATCACTGCCTTGTGGGTGACGCATCGATTAGACGAGTTAAATTACTGTGACGGCGCTTTCTTACTAGAAAAAGGTTCACTTGTGGATAAGGGTGAAGCCCAGCGCCTTAAAGAACGTCTGATGGAGGTACACACAGAAGCCTCTTAATTAAGTGCTGTTAGCGGTAGCTGAGTGTTTAGCCCGTGCTGAGTAAAGTAAAAAGTACTCAGGACTTTCTACACCAGGCACATGCTCTGCCCTTTATGGGTAGTTTTTAACTCAGCCAGGACTTACGCAAACAATAGCCAAAAAGAACGATTTTTAGGTAGGGGCAATTCATGAATTGCCCCTACTTAGTTTTGCGTAAGTCCTATAGCACTCTTTATTTCACCACTACTAAAAAAGAACTGCGATGCGCCTTTTTAACAAAGGCGCGTTTTAAGTTTGTGCCTCTGCCGTGGGGTCAGTTTTATCAGCCTGCCCCATTTTTTGTGTGTAATATAGTGTTACACACAATGCATCAATTATTATAAAACTTATGAATGAATTTTGCTAACTCTAGAAAATTGTGATTAAAAATCATGCCCCGTTCCTTATTCCAAGCCGTTTTATTAGTGGACGGCTACAACATAATAGGCGCTTGGCCTTGCCTTAAAAAAACCCGTGATAGCGCTGGATTAGAGGCAGCACGCGGCGAGCTTGTGGAAGCAATGACTGGTTATAGTGCGTTTCAAGGTTATACAACTCAAATAGTTTTTGATGCTCAATATCAGAATTCCTCTAGCAATCAAGAAATTATTACTGAGCTTTTATCTGTTTATTACACTGATTTTGGGCAGACAGCAGATACTTATATTGAAAAATCTTGTGCGTCTTTTCGGCAGCAAATAGCCCAATGTTTGATTTCTCGTGTGATTGTTGCAACATCAGATCGGGCACAGCAGTTGATGATACAGGGGTATGGGGCTGAATGGTTGTCGGCACAACAACTCTGCGGCGAAGTGGAAACTACCGTCTGTCGGATGCGACAGAAGTATCATACACGCAAACAATCTAAGAGTCGGTTTTTAGCTAATGCCATTGATGCTAAGGCGCGGCAACGTCTGGCTGAATTACGAATGGGATTACAGTAAATATTAGTTCAAAAGTCTCTGCTTAAGTTCCTGAATTGGTTTTGACTGCAAAAATTCTATAAATTAAGCATCTAAGAAAAAATATTGGCGAAAGTACTTGCCAAATCCTATTTTTAGCCCTAAGATTATAAATCGTGAGTGATCCTCAGTAGCTCAGTGGTAGAGCGATCGACTGTTAATCGATTGGTCGCTGGTTCGAATCCGGCCTGGGGAGTTAAAAAAGTTAGCAGTGATGAGTTCTGAATTTAGTAACTCATCACTATTGAATAAAACTATGTTAAAGGATGCCAGTTCTATATGCGGTACAGCTAAATGGGCAAATTTTTGGTTGCTTGACCCGGCTGTGACATTCCTGAATCATGGGTCTTATGGTGCTTGTCCTAAGGCGGTGCTGGCTGTTCAACAACGTTTGCGATCGCAATTAGAACAAGAACCCTTACGCTTTTTTGGTAGGGAGTGGGAACCACTTTTAGATAATGCCAGAAGCGAACTAGCGGCGTTTGTGGGTGCTGATATCCAGGATTTGGTATTTGTCCCCAATGCGACGACTGGTGTGAATTCGGTGTTGAGGTCGCTGACGTTTTCACCAGAGGACGAAATACTCACAACCAACCATGAATACAATGCTTGCCGCAATGCGCTTGATTTTATTGCCAGTCGCACTGGTGCGCGGGTGGTAGTGGCAAAAATTCCTTTTCCTATTGACTCGCCACAACAAGTAGTAGCAGCAGTAATTGAGCAAGTTTCACCAAAAACACGATTAGCACTTTTGGATCATGTTACCAGTCAGACAGGGTTAATCTTTCCGATTTCAGAGTTGGTGAAACAGTTGCAACAACGGGGTGTAAATACATTGGTAGATGGTGCCCACGCGCCAGGAATGATTTCCCTGAATTTGCAAGAAATTGGCGCAACTTATTACACCGGGAATTGTCATAAATGGCTGTGTGCACCAAAGGGAGCAGGATTTTTGTATGTGCGACGAGATCAACAGCCAGAAATTCGTCCCTTGACAATTAGCCACGGCACAAATTCGTCACGCACTGATAAAACACGCTTTCAGTTGGAATTTGATTGGACAGGTACAGATGATCCTACAGCTTATATGTGTGTACCAGAAGCGATCGCTTTTATGGGTTCGTTGCTACCTGGTGGGTGGACAGAATTGATGCAGCAAAATCATCAGCTAGTGTTGCAGGGAAGACAGCTACTTTGTGAAGTGCTGGGAGTGCAGCCGCCTTGTCCAGAAGAGATGATTGGTTCAATGGCGGTTTTGCCAATGCCTGCGATTTTGGAAAACCGCGATTTTATGTCTGTACATGATGAGTTGTTTGATAAGTTTGGTATTCAAGTGCAGGTGATGCCGTGGCACGAAAAACCACGGATGTTAGTACGGATTTCAGCGCAGATTTACAATACTTTAGAGCAGTATGAGTATTTAGGAAAGGTTCTAAAGGGGTTGCTCTCAGGTTAATCTAGTTTTGAGAAGCTGACGATCGCATCAAGGGTATGTTTTGCACTGGCCATTTGCCAAATAAATATTTTTATTAGATGCCACGTTTAAGGCAGGAGACGCGATGAATCGCCTAAGGCAGGAGACGCGATGAATCGCCGTCTCTACAAATCGGGTGCTATTGTTTTAGGTGATTGCACTTAAATTGCTGAAACTAGGATAAACGCTTTATATGACTTCTGGAGCGCTGCCTTCTAATCCTTTTGTGGCTGCGGGGATGATTGAAGATTCCAGGCTGTTTGTCGGTCGTAAAGATGAACTAAATGCGATCGCATCTCGGATGAAGGGCGATCAGCCTACAAGTATTAATATAGTTGGTGACAAGCACATTGGTAAATCTTCGTTGCTGCATTATTTTGTTCTGACTTGGCAGCAGCGAGTATTTGACAACACCAGTCGTTATGTGGTGATTTATGTAGCGTTACGGAGTGTAGATTGCCAAACTGAAACGGGTTTCTATGAGGCTGTAGGTGAAAGTTTACTGAGTCATGTTCAGGGATGGCAACAACGCAATCTGCAAAATCCTTGGAAGACTAAACCGCTTAATCGTCAAGCATTTTCAGATGCGGTTAAGGAATGGAAACAGCAAGGAAAGTTACCCGTCCTTTGTTTGGATGATTTTGAAAGCCTTTTGAAATATCCCGATAACTTCGATAATGGATTTTATGATAATTTGCGATCGCTAATGGATAGCAATGCCTTGATGCTAGTGGTGGCTTCTCGTAAACAACTGGATGTTTATGCTAATGAGTATCACTTCGGCTCTAGTTTTTTCAATATTGGTCACACGATTTATTTGAAAGAACTAACTACAGATGAGGCTATTGAACTGTCACGCTTACCAACTCGCTCTACAATTGGTGCTGCTTTGAGTGTAGATGAACAGAATCATGCCCAGCAATGGGGTAAGTGTCATCCTTATAAGTTGCAATTGGCTGGTTACTATTTGTGGGAAGCACGTCAACAAGGCAAGGCAATCAAGTGGGCGAAACAGCAGTTTGAACAACAGCTTGCAGATCCTAAATCTAAAGCAAAAGGAAAGTGGTGGCAATCATGGCTGCGTTCGTTAGTTTGGGATTTACCAGTGCGCCTGGGTAGAATAGCCAAGTTCATTGGTGGGGCTGTTGATGATGTAAGCAACTGGATTATCGGGATGGTAATTCTGCTTTTGCTCGTTTTGGTTTTGGTGGGTGTGCTGCACTGGAATCAAGTTTGGGGTTTTGTGCGTGACAAGTTGGGGATAAAGTAGCAATGAGTAACACGTCTCCAGCATCAGGCTTTTGGAATTATGTGGCTGAATGCGTGCGCCTTTTGTATTGGATTTACTTTAAGCCTTTTACCTTTGAACGTTGGTTGCGCGATATCCATCCAGAACTGAAGCCGAGAGATAACCCCTTTGATAAAAGGGCTGAATTTCGCACTAACCCGCGTCTGCGTCGCTATGCTGGGCAAGTTTGGTGGCTAACTGCTGTAGTTCCGATGGTTGCTATATTGCTGGTGGCATTAGTTTACACTCTGGTTAGTGGTGCATTTGACTGGCTCATAAGCTGTGTTTTGTTGATGGGCTGGTTTATAGGAAGGGTTGTAGACCGTGGTGGTGAAAATAGGCTAGTTATTTTCCTTATTCCTGTCCTTACCCTTTTTCTTGCAGCTATATTTTTATTAGGCGTGGCGTGGAACGTGGCGTTGAGCGTGGCGGTAGGCGTGGCGTTGAGCGTGGGGTTCGGCGTGGCGTTGAGCATGGCGGTAGGCGTGGCGGTAGGCGTGGCGGTAGGCGTGGCGGTAGGCGTGGCGTTGGGCGTGGCGTTGGGCGTGGCGGTGGGCGTGGCGGTGGCGTTGGGCGTGGCGTTCGACGTGGCGGTGGCGTTGGGCGTGGCGTTCGACGTGGTGTTCGGCGTGGCGTACGGCGTGGTGTTCGGCGTGACGTACGGCATGGTGTTCGGCGTGACGTTGGGCTTAACGTTGGGCGTAACGTATATTTTCGGTGTGTTGCGGGTTTACTTCTGGTTGCCAGAATTACTATGGATACTCACTTTGTTCTTGTTGTCTCCCAATGAAAAGCGGGTAAATTGTTTGCGATATTTGCCCCCTCGCTTTGATGAATTGATTCTTTTCCCTCTGCCTTTCATGGATTTGATGATTGTAGAGGCTTATCGGAAAAACCCAATAGCTGCCCGTGAGACTATTAATTATCTAATTACATCCACCAATCAGCAAAAAGTTGCAGCACAGGCAATTTATGGTATTGCTGTATATACTCTCAATCGTTGTCAATGGTTAAGCGATATTGTGGAGATTGCCAACCAACTAGCGTGGATTCCCTCACCACCACCAAAGGAACTTGGCATTGTACTGCCTCAATTTTTAGATATTAGTCAAAATGTACGGGCATCACAAGAAGCAACTTCACCTTATCGTCAATATGAGTTACTGAACATTCCCATCACTGCATTACGCCAACTGGCGCAAAGTCTAGTTTTGACAACAGATGCTCGCGTTGCTGTTTCTTTTGGCAACACTACACAAAGCTGGCTAACTATATTAGAAACGGCGCAGCGCACTTTAAACGAACAGGCACAGCAATCAAAAGAAATTCGGCAAGTTTATATTGCTGGTAACTCACTAGACCCGGAAACAGCGAAGAATCGTTTCAAAGGGCGAAGGGACATATTTGAGGAAATCGAATCTTTGACGCTTTCTGAGCAACCGCCAGTGTTGTTACTCTATGGAGGGCGCAGGACAGGGAAAACTTCAGCGCTGAAATATCTACCTTACAGAATACAAGCAAACATTGTTCCTTTGCTGGTAGATTTACAAGGAGCAGCAGCAGCTACAACCTTAAAAGCATTGGCTGAGAATTTAGCTCAACAAATTATCGAAGCTGCACGGCGATTACCCCGCAAGGTATACTTGCCTAATCCAGATGCCTATAAACTAGCTGAAGATCCATTTCCCGCGCTGCAAACTTGGTTCGCAGAAATAGAACGCAGCAACTCTGGTAAGCAATTTCTCCTCTGTTTGGATGAATATGAACGCCTGGGTGAGGTAGTGAAAGCAACAAACAGCCGTGCGCCACTCAATTTTATCCGTAACCTGCTGCAACATCAACACAATTGGATTTTACTTTTTAGTGGTTCACAGGAGTTATCTGAACTTGATGATTATTGGAGTGACTATCTAATTAACACTCGTGCTTTGCGAATGACTTACCTGTACGAGTCAGAAGCCCGCGATTTGATTCAACAGCCAGTAGAGAACTTCCGCAATATCTATGAACCAACTGCTGTAGATGCAATTATCCAAGTTACTCGCTGTCAACCTTATCTCGTTCAGTTGGTGTGTTATGAGGTGGTGGAGTTGCTAAACCGCGATATCAGAAGAAACAGGCGAGAAGCAGATACAGCAAAAGCGACTGCACAGGATGTTAAGGAAGTTATACCTGTTGTGCTGGAGCGAGGCGATCAGTATTTTCGGGAATTATGGAAGAGTTTAGCAGATAGCGATCGCTCTCTCCTACGCCGGATAATCCACGGGGAAACTCCCACGCAGCAAGATAAAGGTGTTATCCGCAAACTAGCGCGAAAGGAAATTTTGACTCTAGAAGATAATACCTTTCAAGTGCCTTTGGTGCGAAAATATATAGAACAATTGCTAGAAGAAGAATAAGCGGTTTAGGCGTTGCATAATGGCGGTATGAGTTGAGCCTCACGCAAAGGCGCAAAGGCGCAAAGAATTGATTCAGCAACGCAGCAATTTAAGTAATTGGACAAAAATGTTTACAGTCATTGCGAGGGTCGCGTTCACGGAGCGTCTCGTAGAGAAGCAATCCCAGCCCTTGCGATTGCTTCATTCCGCTTCGCGACCTTCGCAATGACATTGTATAATTAATTCTGTCTGACTACTTAATGCATCGACCTGCACCTTAGATGCATCGACCTGCACCTTAGATGCATCGCTCTGCACCTTAGATGCATCGACCTGCACCTTAGATGCATCGCTCTGCACCTTAGATGCATCGCTCTGCACCTTAGATGCATCGACCTGCACCTTTGATGCATCGACGTGCACCTTAGATGCATCGACGTGCACCTTTG
>NZ_WBKM01000187.1 GCF_015714725.1 Nostoc sp. WHI | reverse complement strand
GTCTCAAATACAGTTCTGTTGCAAGCTCCCTCAATAGTAAATGGAGCAAATAAATTCCCATTACAATATGCGGCAATCATATTAACTCGACCTTTTCTCCTGCCACTTTTGAGTGCATGGAAACGCTCACCCTTGCTATTCCAACCATAGCCATAATCTTCTCTATTATCCATTCCAGCTTCATCTATATAAACTATTTTCTCTGGTTTATACAATGCTATCTCTTCTCTAAACTCTTGCCGTTTAATTTCATCTCGTTCTTGATAACCATAAGTTTTTTTTACGAGTAAACCCAATTTTATTTAAGGCTCTTGATATTGTGCGTTAGCGTAGCTCGCCGAAGGCATCGCTAATTTTTTCCGGCCATAGTTCAGCCATTTCTACTTGAGTTTTATCCCCATTAACCTCGACAAATTTCTTAAATTTTTCTCAGTCAGTAATTTTATGACTATTTCCTGGTGGTTGACTTGGTAACACTTTGTAATCTCCCGTGCTGGCTTTTCGTTGAAGCCAAAGGTTGATTGTATTTCGACTGATTTGAAAAACTTGAGCCGCTTCACTCTTCTTCATTCCGTCTAACTCGATTGCCTGAATTACCTTCTGACGTAAGTCGTAACTGTACGGTTTTGCCATAATCTGTTTTTATACTGAATATATAATCTGTATCTAATCTTACTTTCATTAGAGATTATACTGTTTGTCCTAACCATCTTGGCGGTTGCTATACAAATACAACCTTCTGCAACTCTGGAATAAGTTCACCGACTTTCAGGAAACACAGCTTGAGCAAACAACCATACTAAATCGCTACGTCCGTATACTTCGTTATACAGAGCGTCTTCCTACGCATTTCCTCGATGACGCGGTGAAGATTAGAGATTGGTTGCTGTCCACCACCACACGGCAAATGGCTTGGCTACTGGTCAACCATTACAGCCAGTGTTGTCAGTGGGCTGTCATATCTCAACTGATACCAGACAACCCCTTTGAGCCACTAAAAACCAAACAAGCTAAGAAAAAATCTATTGGTGAAGACCGTCGAGCGTTCACTTTGGAGCAGAGAGATTTAATTATCAAAGCATTTGAAAATCACTCTGAATATTGTCATTATTCATCATTAGTCAAATTTCTGTTTTGGTCAGGTTGTCGTCCTGGCGAGGCGTTCGCTCTTACTTGGGGGGATATCTCATCTGATTGCTGTCAAATAAATATTAATAAATCACGGAACTTATACCGGATATTAAAAAGCACAAAAAACGGGGTTAAAAGGACATTCCCAAGTGTTCGTGGTTCTAAACTTCAAAAACTACTGCTTGACATAAGACCAACTCGATCCGATCTCAGCACCTTGATTTTCACGGATAAACTTGGCGATCCGTTAATCTCTGCTGTCCTACACAAAGCCTGGAATGGACAAAGATATAAATCAAATGGGCGTGAGTATCGGTATCTAGGAGTAGTCAGTGAATTAGTGGAAAGGGGGCACTTGCCTTTTTACTTGAAACCCTATGCCACACGCCATACCTTTGCAACTTGGGCTATTACTCAAGGCGTTTCCCCCGACAAGGTTGCCAAGTGGATCGGCGACAAGGTAGAAACCGTTTTGAAATATTACTGCCATCCTAATGTCGTTGAGGCTGAATGCCCGGATTTTTAGCTTCTACTCAAATGCTACTCAAAATTTAGTTATTAAGTCCTCAAACCTCGGCTGTGGGGTAGTCTATTACAATACCTTTGCCAAAATAAGAGCCAACAAAAATTTGGGCAAAAATGGCAAAATGACCCATACATAAGCGTTTAGCTTATAAGGTAGCTTGGAATATCAAACCCTTGATACTACGGACAATACGTTAAAAAACCTTGTGGGAAACCTTGAAGGAATTTTTAGGACTTATTGTTTTTGCCAAGCCTCAGAGAAAAGGGAGTTCAGATATCAACTCACCCTCGTAAATTGGCAAAGGTATTGCTATTATAAATAGATTACTTTCCAATACAAAACTTGCTAAAAATTCTATCTAAAACTGATTCTGTAACTTCTTCGCCAGTAATTTCTCCTAGTGCCTGAATCGCACCCCGTAAGTCAATTGTCCAAAAATCAAGAGGTAACTGCTGGGCAATGGTTGCTTGTACCTGTTCCAAAGAAATTTTAGCTTGAGTTAAGGCTGCTGCTTGCCTTTGGTTAATGGCTAAATCCATATCAGCAGCTTGCACTTTTCCCGTTTGAACTATCTCTAAAATTGCTGTTTCTAAAACATCAATACCTTGATTTTTTGCTGCTGCTGTGACAATTTTAGATTTGGAATTTGGCATTTGCAACTGAAGATTTTTCCTATCGTCTTCTTTTACTAAGTCGATTTTGTTGATAACTAGAATTAACGGACGGTGTTGTACCTGTTTATAAATTTCTTCATCGCCTTCTGTCCACCCAGATGAAGCATCGATGGTAAGCAAGACTAAATCGGCTGCATTTGCAGCACGACGCGATCGCTCCACGCCAATTTTTTCCACTTGGTCTGTTGTTTCCCGAATCCCCGCAGTATCTAGTACTTGTACAGGAATTCCGCCGACAACTAACTGAGATTCTACAACATCGCGGGTTGTACCTGGTAAGTCAGTCACAATGGCGCGATCGCTTTGGCTCCAAGCGTTCAATAAGCTGGACTTACCCACATTCGGACGCCCAACAATTGCCACTTTTAAACCAGTGCGTAACAACTCTCCTTTATCTTTGGTTTCCAATAACCTGGTTATTTCTGCGGCAATTTTCTCAATTTCTGATATTATGACTTTATCATCCAAAGGAGGCAGGTCTTCCTCAAAATCGATTCGAGCTTCAATTTCTGCCAGAATATCTAAACAGTTAGCGCGTAACTGGCGAATCGGATGAGCTAATTTTCCTTGTAAACCAGCTAAGGCAGTTTGAGCCGCTTGGGGCGATTTAGCTCCCACTAAATCAGCAATACCTTCGGCTTGAGTTAAATCCAATCGTCCATTTAAAAAGGCGCGGAGAGTAAATTCTCCCGGTTGCGCTAGTCTAGCACCGTTTTCCAAACACAATTGCAACACCTGTTGCACTGCCATAATTCCCCCGTGGCAATGGAACTCCACCACATCTTCACGGGTGTAAGAACGGGGTGCTTTCATGATCAACAACAGCGTTTCATCCACCAGTTGTTGCGTCTGGGGATGACGAATGTAACCGTAGAGAATCCGGTGACTTTCCCAAACTTGTCGCCCTGGTGCGTGAAAGAGAGTTTGGGCTAGAGCCATTGCTTGGGAACCAGATACCCGCACAATGCCAACGCTACCCTGTTGAGGGACAATAGCAGTAGCGATCGCGGCGATGGTTCCAGTGGTGGCAAAAACTTCTGACATGAGTGTCCTTCATAAGAGTGAGGAGAGACGCGATTAATCGCGTCTGTACTTAAGAGTCAAAATCATAACTCATAACTAATAACTTTCTAAATGGTAAGTATTTAGACTAATGAAATGGCAACTGGCAAGGTAAAATTTACCTGGAGGGTAATGCCTGGGAGTAAAGAGTGAGGAGTCATAACCCATAATTTTTAGAGAGGAATTTACTGTGGAGCAAAAGATTAACTGCGCCGAAGCCTGTGTTAACGGCTGTGTTTTAGGGGATAAATGCCCCAATATCGAGTATAGAGAGGCCGCTGCAAAATTTATTGAAGAGACTCCCTTAGATAAAATGTTGGAATTGGCACAAGAACGTCTGCGGAAAAAAATTACGGAACCGCCAAAATGGGTTTTTCCTGAAGATCCATAGCATTCGTGGTAACAGGCACTAGCAAGACAATGCGGAGGCTAAATAGTATCTGGATCTATATTTAATTCTCGCAGTTTTGCCGCCAAGCGATCGCTGCGTTGCGTCTCCTGTTGTGCAACTTCTTCCGGCGTTGGAACTAGTTCCCCTTCAGGAGTGTAAAAGCGTAAATTTTCTTGATAAACCCCTAAATATAAACCTAATTGTTGACTCCACAACCAGCCTTGAGGATTTGGTTGGAGTGGTTGATATTCACCATCAAGCAAATGGAACCCTGTAAATTCTAAAGTTTCTGGGTCAAACCAGAAGTAATCTGGTGTGCGAAAAATATCTTGGTAAATTTGTTTTTTTAAGCCTTTATCAGTATTGCCTGTGCTATCGGAGAGAATTTCTATAATTAGATTTGGATATTTGCCATCTTCTTCCCAAACAACCCAGCTTTTACGGTGCTTGCGTTCAGTCCCCAGTACCACAAAAAAATCTGGCCCCCGGAAGTCTTCTGATTTGCGCTGGCGTGGACTGTAGTAGATGGTGAGATTACCCGAAGCATAGAAGTCGTTGCGATTTTGCCACAACCATTCTAAGCATTGGATGAGCAGTGTCATTTGCAATCGATGCAAGTCAGTTTCCAAAGGCGGTTCGTCACTATATAAATCCCCTGGCGGAAATATAACATCTTTTAGGACTTGAAAATCTTTGGTGACAGACATGGTAGAAAGTCTCTAGGTACTTTAGATGTGGAAGCTAAATAGTATCTGGATCTATGTTTAATTCTCGCAGTTTTGCCGCCAAGCGATCGCTGCGTTGCTTCTCTTGTTGTGCCCGTTGCGTCTCCTGTTGTGCCCGTTGCGTCTCTTGTTCTGCTCGTTGCGTCTCCTGTTGTGCCACTTCTTCCGGCGTTGGAACTAGTTCCCCTTCAGGAGTGTAAAAGCGTAAATTTTCTTGATAAACCCCTAAATATAAACCTAATTGTTGACTCCACAACCAGCCTTGAGGATTTGGTTGGAGTGGTTGATATTCACCATCAAGCAAATGGAACCCTGTAAATTCTAAAGTTTC
>NZ_WBKM01000350.1 GCF_015714725.1 Nostoc sp. WHI | reverse complement strand
CCAAGATGCTCATCTATTCCTACCGATTCTCGGATGCCTGGGGTAATGCTAGAAGCGTGAGCCATCGCTTGGGCTGTTGAGTTAATCCCGTGCGCTGCTGTCTCGGCTACTATGAGATTTTTCACCACGCTTTCTAAAACTAGAAGTTTCTCTGTTCTGCCCAACTTTTCAAAGGTGCTTCCATATACAGATTGAAGGTCATCCAAGTACGAACCATCCCCCGGCATAGTTGATGTGAAAAAACCAAGTGGTTTTGACATGATTTATCTCCTTAAAAGATATTTGTATAGTGAAGTGTCATTTGTTAGAATCCTTAAGTGCTTTTCGTGAAAGCGGCGAGAGATACATTTCAGAGTGGGGCTAACGCATTGAAGCAATGCGACTGCGTTCGCTCATGACTTCTTTCCTTGACTTTGGATTTTGATAGGTGTGGCTGGGGTTTCTCCTTGAGCCGGTTTCTGAAGTACATAGCTGATTGCACCTGCACCACCCACGGCTGCGGCGATGGTGAACATATTGTTTTTACCAAAGTACTGCACTCCGAAGTAGCCAACGGCGATCGCTGCTGCTGTTGCTCCAATACCTAAAACCGTGTTTCTGAATATGGTTCTGCTCATGCTGCCCCCTTGAAATTAGTGACCATTGCTGTCAATGCTGATTTATTGGGCTGTGTAGATGTCGCTGTTTCTGCGGTGCGTGATGCTTGCACATTGTCGTGTTGAAAAATCAGCTTTTCTACACCTGCCGAAAGTGCTTGTGTCGGTGCGTCTTGGGGTAAATCAAACATTTTGCACAATTCAATTACTGCTAAGTAGGAGATGGTTATACGCCGAGATTCGTAATTCATTGATTAGGCTCCCAAAGATATTTGAGTTAATAGTTTCAACCCCAAAGCATTAATGAATTGGGGATTATTCAAGACCACAAAACCTAAATCGGCTAGGTTCTGATCCACTACTGGCAGAGAAACACCACCACCCCAGGCGACAAGGTATTTCGCTCTATCCAGGTAATTACCAGCAGTCACAAAGTTGGCGAATTTCTCAATCCTGTTACTCCACCACTGATCTAGACATTGGCTGTACTCGGTTTCAAACTTCTTACCAGTCAGGTGGTTACCGCCATAAGTAAAAGTCCCTTCAAGAATCCCCTGGTTAACGAGACTGGGTGAATGCTTCACATCCTTGGACAGCAGACTTACTTTGTCGTTTCGCTTGTCGAGGGCTTCTGCAATCATGCTGTGCAGTTCACCCGCTCCACCTTCAATCAAGTGACGGTCAATCACTGCACCACTGCCGTTAAACACGGTAATCAACCAAGTCGATGAACCGATATCGAGTGCGATCGCTAATTCTGAGGGGTCTAGTACCAGGGATGCTTCACCAAATAAGCAGTGGGCAATGCTTCCAAAACCTTCGGGGTAAATGCCAGTAACCGCGATTTCAACTGTCTTGGTGACAATGGAACGAGTTACAGGGTGCAGATGTTCAAAGGTGTGAGTCCCTTCGACTCTGCGCTTAATCTCAGTCGCCCAACGTTCGGGGTTGTGATTGCTCAAACTAATCGATAGCTTGACCCCATCGGGAATATTCAGAACGGCTAAGTCTGCAAGAATGCTTTCTAATGCCAATTCTGCTTTTTTGGCTTTGTCCTCGTGCAGCAAGGTGTGGTCACTTTGCGCTAGAGCCGCACTGCCCCAGAAGAATTGAACGTCTTTTAAGTCCAGGCGTGAACCTTCTACATATAGAACCCATGCCCCATCTTTTGAGATAGTTTCGTGGTGCATGATGTTGCGGTTGCGAACAAGTGAGTATACGGCAGGCATCATGATCGAAAAATCACCGATGATTGCTTTGCCATACCCTGCACCTGAGTCTTTTCCGGCGATAAGGTCAGTTAGCCCTGATTTGGCTAACAAGTCTGCTTGGACGAGCCAATTTTTGGCATTGGTGTATGTGGTTGTCATGGTTCAGATAATTGTTAAAGTCTTGTTTTTTCTGGCTTTGGGGAATTTAGAGGCGCTTATCGCCTTAAATCCACATATCCAGTTGGTGACAAGCCGTAGCATCACTTTCTGGCTTCTATTGCCTTTGTTGAGTGGCGTTTTTTGGCTCACAATGCTAATATAGCATCTATTAGATAGTAGTAGGCACTACTAAAAACTAATTTTGCTTATACTTTAGGCACATTAAATAAGGTAATTTGATACTAATAGTGCCTAAAGCTATCTAATAAATGCCAAAGTATAAAGGTAAAAGAGTAAATGTAACTTTCCCCGTAGAAGTTTATGAGCAAGTTGCAGGATTGGCCACTGATGAAACTAGAACAGTAAGTCAAATGGTTGTTGTGCTATGTCAAGAAGCTATTGCAGCTAGGGAGAAAAAGCAGGAGAAAACACAATGAGCCACTCAGCCAAAACCGGAATCACAACAGCATCAACTTTTATTGAGTAGTTTCAAGCAAAAAATCAGGTTTTGTTAGGTATAAGACTGACAGAAGTTCTGTAAAATCAGGCAAGAACGTAAATGAAGCTTGTAATGGAGGTCAATATAAAACAGCACCAAAAATAAAAAAACAAAGTGCTACTAAGTAGTGAACACTTTGCCCAATAGTAAAAATTAAATATTTGATTACTTGGAAGCGGGGTTTATCTCTTGACGACCAAAGAAGTGGGAGGAAGTTGGAAGGTCTTACCACTAAATTGGCAACAGAGATTAGTCCGCGCTGCTTACTCATATTATATGAGTTGCCGTGGCAATTTATAAAGTTCTGCTGGCAAATTTTGGCAGATAAATTTAACAATTTTTTGATAGCCAAAAAAGCCTAAACAAGCAAAACAGTAAATCTCATAGATATAAGGTGTAGCAGTGCGTTAACCCCCTCTAAATACTGAAAAACCAGTTATTTGAGGGAAAAAACTGTGAAAAATAATAACTGTGTACTTCAACAAATTGAAGTCACTGAGAGGTACGAGATCATATCCCGTCCCTCTGACATAGAAGCGCACCACTGGAATGAATGGTTAGCCAGTGCTGTTGACCCTGGAATTATTGCGCTAAACGTCATTTCCGTATCGGGCACTGCCGCCTATGACTACCTGTTCTTTGGTCAAAACGTCCCCCGCCGTAACGATGGACGACTCAGAGACGGGGTACTCAAGAAGTATCGCCACATCGAAGGACTTAACTGGTGGTGCAGTGGCGTTGACCCGCTTAACGATTATAGCCCCATGATGTGGGGCGGTATGAAGCCCGATCGCCCCAGGCGCGACCTGAACAAAGTTCTTAAATTCATCAAGTATGAACATCCGTTGCGAGTTCCTACACGGGCATTCTTCCTGGCAGTACCAGATTACACATGGGAGAGTGTAGCCGCCCGATATGATTTACCCATCAGCGATGAAGATAGGGCATTAGGCTTCTGGCATTGGGTATGGAAGTACAACATTCCAGTTGTGATTTGTGAGGGGGCTAAAAAAGCTGGGGCATTGCTTACTTTGGGCTATGCAGCGATCGCCCTTCCTGGGATAAACAGTGGCTACCGCAATCCCAAAGATGAATTTGGACAGCCCACAGGTAATTTACACCTAATTCCAGAGCTACAACACTTTGCTACCCTTGGACGTAAATTCATCATTTGCTTTGACCACGACACCAAACCAGAAACAGTCCAACGGGTGAATATTGCCATTAGCCAAACCGCGAAACTGTTAACTGCCTGCGCCTGTCAAGTCCTAGTGACACAGTGGAGTTACCCCGAAAAAGGCATTGATGACTTAATCGCCGCTAGGGGGCCAGCTGTTACTGATGAAATTATCTCACTAGCACTGACAAAAGAAAAATGGCAGATCAAAGAGTATAGCCGACTGTCTTATGACGCGTCACTTGTCCTCAATCAGCGTTACCTGGGAGCATTGACCATCCCGGAAGCCGCTAAACTGATTTTACTCAAATCCGTTAAAGGTTCAGGTAAAACCGAGTCATTTGCCGCGATCGTTCAAGAAGCGATCGCCAACGGTCAACCCGTTATCCTCTTATCGCACAGGGTACAGTTAGCAAGTGCGATCGCGGATCGGGTAGGCATCCCCTACATTACCGAAGTCAGAAACAGCGAAACAGGGATTTTACTTGGTTTTGCGCTGTGTGTAGACAGTTTACACCCCAACGGTCAAGCCAGATTTAACGCCCTTTACTGGAAAGAGCCTTTAGTGATCATTGACGAGTCCGAGCAGGTGATCTGGCATTTGCTAAGTGCCAACACTGAAGTTAAGAAGCATCGGGTGGAAGTCCTCAACCAACTTTCCCAGTTGTTCAAAAATGCCTTCGCCCCAGGACGTGGTAAAGTCATCCTGGCTGATGCTGACTTGTCTGATTTATCGCCGGAAATGGTCATGGGTCTGGCAGAAACCCAAGTTACCCCTTGGGTAGTCGTCAACAACTGGAAGGGACAACCCTGGAACATTTACCACTACAAACAAACCACCCCGGTTAATTGGTTAGCTGCCCTGGAAGCCCATATCAAAACCGGGGGTAAGCCCTTTATTGCCGTTGATTGCCAAAAAGCTAAATCCAAATGGGGAACCAAAGTCTTAGAAGCGAGGTTTAAGAAACAATTTCCCGACCGAAAAATCCTTCGCATTGACTCCGAAACGATTGCCAACCCGGAACACGAAGCCTACAACTGCATTGAGAGACTAAACAAAGTGCTGCTGGAATATGACATAGTGCTGGCCTCCCCATCTATCGGCACGGGAGTCAGCATTGACATACTGGGGCATTTTACCAGTGTTTGGGGATGCTTCCGGGGGGTAGCACCAGAAAATGCCACTCGCCAAGCCTTAGCCCGTGTCCGAGAAGCTATACCGCGTCATCTGTGGGTAGCTAGTCATGGCTTAGGAAAGATTGGCAACGGAGCAATTAACCTCAAATCCCTGTTAGCCTGTGAGCATAAACGCTTTCAAGCTAACTTGAAGCTGCTACAGAATGCTTCATTGATCATTGACGGCGATGAAATCAACATTAATCGCACTGCCTTAAACGTTTTTGGCAAAATGGCTTGTCGCATCAATGCGGGTATGATTCATTACCGCGACACTGTGCTAGAGGAATTAGGCAACGAAGGTCATAACATTGTCGATGTCAATGACAACAAAATTCGCAAAAAGTTAAACAACGAAATCACCGCCCAAACAAATGAAGTTTACAACGGCGAATGTCAGGATATCACTGCTGCTGATACAACTGCGATGACTGCTGCAAAATATGAGGCGCTACAACAGCAACGGGCTAAAACCACCACTGAACGCCACATTGAGCGCAAATATAAGCTAGAGCAGCGTTACGGTGTGGATGTTACCTCGGAACTCGTCAAAAAAGACGATCAAGGTTATTACCCACAACTGAGACTGCATTTTTACCTGAGCTTAGGCAGAGCGTTTGTTGCTGACCGCGATCGCAAACTGGGTGAAAAGATGCTTCTTGCCAAGAGCGCATGGCTACCAGACTTTAACGGTGGTCAACTTGGGCTAGTGATTCATGCCTTGGAACTGTTCAACATCCCCCAATTCATCAAGGGCGATCGCGAATTTCGGGGAACTGATGCTGACCTAGTGCAGATGGCTAACAATGCCCTTTCTGTGAAGTGGCAGGTGAAAACCGTTCTGGGAATTACCCTAAATGACAATGACAGCCCCATCGTTATCTTACGGCGATTGCTGAAGAAGATAGGGCTAAAACTCAAATACCTTGGTCGTGATGGCACGGGCGATCGCCAACGAGTTTATCGTGTGGTTGAGGCTGACGATGGACGTGAGCAAATCTTCCAGAACTGGCTGGCTAAGGAGAAAGCCCTAGCTTAACCAAAATTCCCAACTCTAAACCTAACTAAATAGCTGTGCCAGTTGTAGCCGGAACCTACAGCTTAGTTGCCTCATGGAATAGTTGCGACTTTCGTACCATTTCCACCCAAGGCAAGCTTAATAATGTGGCAGTTAGGACTACCATTCGTCCCAAAATGCCTGTTTTCAGTTCCGTCCACTAACGGTAATTAAATAGATAAACAAATTTACTGGACAATCCACACTGGCCCAAAGTAATTTACCCATTAATCCCCAATAATGGATTTAAAGCCAGCCAGTCAGCCAGATACATCTTCGGCTTTTAGCGACTCAAAGGTGTCAACAGAAGGAAAGTAACGATGAAAGCTCACTAAAATTCGCTTATTAGTAAACTTCTTCTTCAAGTTCAAACCAGTGTTCTGCCCACTTTCGAGAAAAGAGCGACCCGACACGAGAGCAAAATGCTTTCAGTTGTTGTACCTCAGTATTACTGTATTCCTCTTTTGATAAGCGCTCGAATAAAAAGTTTGAAATCTCTGTGGGGGTTGGGGAGGTGTCATCTGACCAAAACTCCTCGTCGTCATCGAGAATACATGGGCAAGCCATTTCAAACAGAATCATTGAGCGCAGTGAGTAGTCTGTTTCTTCTAGAGATTTATTTTTTAGAACTTTGAGGAGAATTTCCTCATCCACAAGACAAAATATGCGATATAAGTCGCACCAAATCTCATGATTATTCTGCCTCTGAACTGAACAGACAGTAGATATATTTTCAACAGTTTGTGCATCAATCGGGCTGAGGTGATCCTGGCAGAACAATCTTGAGATAATTGATTGGGTATCTTTGTCTATGGGAATCTCGATTTCATCTCCCAACCAATCGCTAGAGTTTCCCGCAGTAAAAAGCTCCCAACATAAATTGTTAGGTAAATTAATTAAGGCATTTACTAGAGGCGATATATCATTTTGTACATTGTTTTTGGGAGACTGACGAACTCTTCCATAATTAGGATCTAACGTTTTGCGCCGTTTGGCCTCGCCCATGTTGTATTTCTCCTACCAATAACACTTTTGTGTATCTGCTTATGAATGCTTCTGAGTTGCTCTAGCGTTACGCTGCTCTTGAGAGAGATTTTACCGGAGTTAAGCGGTTAATTAATTTACATTCAAATCCCTTAAATTATTACTTGCTTTAGGGTTTGATAATTTCTGGATTTTGCGCCTTCAAGCCTTAAAAATAAGCCAGCTTTAATCAATTCTGACTCATTTTTAGGAATCCATGCAGTTAACCTGCCCATAACGGAAACCTCTATTCCTTCATAGTTCACTGCTTCTGTAAAGCCTGCGTCAAGTGAGTCAATTCTATCGATAACTCTATCTACTATAGGAAGAAAATCTACCTCTATTGCTCCTAACTCCAATACAGATTGTCTGGTTTTAGATGAGTTGTACTTGATGAACGCTTTTTCGTCTTCACCCCAATACAAATTTCTCACCACTACATAATCAACCTGATTACCACAAACTTCTATTAATCGTTTGAGTTGAATTACGCTGTCTTTGACTCTGCCTAGTACCGATACCATAGTAATGCGATAGCCCAAGCTTGACGATTGCACATCTTGAACAAAATCCTTAAAATAATCTCCCACTCCAGACGGCAGATCCATTAAAGCTACAGTAGGACTTAATTGCTGTAAATCATTCTTTAAAATCTCGTTGACCCCATGTTGATTAAATTTGATTGTTTTGACCCCTCCATTTACAACTCTGTTATAGTGTCTCCAAAGTTGTGGATTGTTAGAGTCACAGTCATACGCTACAACATGAATCAAGTTGGCCAAGTACATATCTAATAGAAACCTAGCCACA
This sequence comes from Nostoc sp. WHI, assembly GCF_015714725.1. Lineage (GTDB taxonomy): Bacteria > Cyanobacteriota > Cyanobacteriia > Cyanobacteriales > Nostocaceae > Nostoc. The sequence goes on along the minus strand of NZ_WBKM01000350.1, from coordinate 8,139 downwards.
ATACTTTTACCTGTGCCTCCCTTTTCTCCAGTACACACTACTATTCTTTTATTCAGTGCTGCTCTTTCTCCATTAATCAGGTAAGTTTGACTCATAATTCAACCAGTTTATAAATCTTCAGCACTGTAAAGTTTTGGTTGAAAAGCAGGGTTGTTTAATTCACCCTCTAGGTTTGATTGTGCCGATTGCTCCTGCGAGAAAGGCTGTTTACTTTTTCTTTTGCCCTTTGCACTATTGACTGTTGATTTCTCCGGCTCACTACTGGCTTGAACTGACGCAGTATTTTCCACTGGTGGCTCAGTTTCAATCGCAGTATTCCCCACCGTTGGCTGAGTTTCAGTAGCCGGATTTGATAAAGTACTACTGTTGCCAGTTGAGTCGGTCTTTTGACGGCGATGAGTGCTTTTTTTCAACTCACCGATTAAATATTTGATTCTGCTGCCAGCCAAATTAATCCCCAAACCCTTCAGCATCTCCGATACTTCATCATAACTGTAGCCGTACTTATCAGAGGTCAGCTTCTCAATGTACCGTCTCATTTTCCTGATGGCCTCTCTATCCGATATATCCTCTCGCTCTTTTGGCTTCTGCTCCTTAAGTGCTTTGATAGCCTCATCAATCTTGCTTTTAGTAATCTGACCAGAATCTTTTGGCTCAACCATCGCTATGAAATTAAATTGAGATCATAATTCCCTTATTTTCCACTATTTTTATAAAAAGTATAAGTCCAGATTCTCAGATGGTTTCAGCTACGCTGATTAGAATTTTTGTTGCTGCTACGCCGTCACCATCATTTATTAGATGCTGATATATTTCTCCCGCTCCAGCTTCGCTGTCGCTATGTTCCCTTGATGTTGACTGTTGCTGACTTTAGCCAAGACACTCCAGCTACGCCGTCGCAGTGATTCAGCAAACACTGATATAATGACGTTTCAGCTACGCTGTTATTGTCTTTCATCTCACCCTGAATGACCCGAACCTGTCCCCCCAGCTACGCTGTCGTTTCCTCGCCCCCAGTCTCTCGTTGTCCCTCCGTACACACGTAGCACTTGACACCTCGTTTTTCCCGAAATGGGCTAGAAGCCAGCCATGCCTCAAAGCTTACGCTTTGTCTCGCTGCGCTCGAACGGCAGACTGGTTCAAGTGGGGAAACCCCCCTTGAAAAACCCCCCTCGCAATGTCCCTCAAGATCCTCCACTTATGGCGAACCGCAAGCAGTCAAAAGCTCTAGTCCGAAAGCATATTTTCCCAGTGCGATTGAGCGATATCGAACTGGACTTGCTGCGAATAAAATCACAAGACTTAGGGATGTCAGCGAGTGAACTAATGAGACGTAATACATTGATGCGTCCATTACCAAAACGACTAAGTAAAATTAGCCTGCAAACATATTGGGAATTAGGACAAATCGGGAACAATCTAAACCAGCTTGTTAAGGCAACCAACATAGCACTCTTAGTTGGGCGAACTTTACCTGCTGATCCAGAACTGCTAAGAGAGCTTTTAGAACTGCTGCATCAGTGCAGACGGGACATTGCCTCGGATGATGATGAAGACGAAGATTCGGAAGAGGAAGAGGATGATTGGGAAGCAGACGAAGGGTAGAGGTTTTCGCCACCTGTTAGATTACTTGGAATCACGCGATGATGCCAAACTAATCGGCGGTAACATGAGTGGGAGAAATGCGAGAGAGTTGGCGCGGGAATTTAAGCTGTCGAGACAACTAAATTCAGATGCAGACCGAGTTGTTTATCATGTTTCTCTATCAGCAGCTAAGGGGGACAGATTAAATGATGAGAAATGGAACGAAATCGGCGATCGCTACATGAAGGAAATGGGCTTTGATGCCAATCAGTTTGTCATCTTTCGCCACCATAACACTGATGACGACCACATCCATATTGCAGCCAGCAGAATTAGGATGGACACGGGGTTGTTAGTGCATGATTCCTGGGATTACGTTCGCTCTGAAAAAGTTCTGCGACAAATTGAGCAAGACTATGAGTTAGTCCAAGTACAGGGCAGCAGAGAAAAACTGAATCGCACACCCAGCACCGGACAAATCAGGCGTATAAGGCGAGAGCAAGAAGAATATTCATCGGGTAAGCGCGATACCCCACCAGAGCGCATCATTAAGGAGCAGATTCAGCAGACGATTGATAGAGCCGGAGTTGATAATCCCCAAATGCCAATGCTGATTATGCGGTTGCAGCAAGCTGGCATTAGTGTAAGAACAGGATGGACTAGGAATGGTAAGTCTAAAGGCATTTCTTATGAGAAAGATGGGCAGGCTTTTAGTGGCACACAATTAGGTGCAGCTTATACCTTCCCCGGTTTGCAAAAACATCTTGCTGTTGACTACCAACCAGAACGTGATGATGAACCTATTCATGAATTGCTGCTCAAACCTGTTAAACCACTCCCAGTTGAGCAGTTAGAAAAACTCTTTCAAGAAATTGAACGCAAACAACAGCAGCCTGAGTTTACCCCACCACCGGAGGATAAAGTTCTTTGGCAAGTATTACACAAGTACTTAAGCGAGAAACGCTATATACCAGATTATATTGTGCAAGGATTACATGGTAATCAGTTGCTTTACATGGATGAGCAACGAAATATTTTATTTATCAAGCGTGATTTAGATGGTGAAAAAACTGGTGCATTAATTTGGTCAAAGCCAAGGCAAAGTCACCGTGCTGTGGAATACGACCAAAACACCTCTACAGCAAATGGTTGGTTTTATCTGAGATTGGGAGGGCAACCAACGGACAAGGTAGAAAACGTCTTTTTGTGTTCTACACCAATTGATGCGATGTCAGCAGCCACCTACCTAATCTCAAGTTGCAAAGGGCTACCACCAACTAGAACCATGTTGATAGTAGCTGATGACCCTAATAACTTACCTATGGAATTTCTCAAGAGTTTCAATAGGGTTGTCGTAGCATTCAATAATGATGAGCCAGGGAATAAAACAGCTAGTGCAGTATTGGAATTGTTGCCACAGGGTAAAAGGCTCAAAACCCATAATCCTGATTGGAGTCAGGAGCTAGAAGCTCATCTGAGGGAGGAGCAACAAAAGCTCATACAGCAGGATCGTGGTTTTAGCCTGTGATCCGCGCTGTGCAGACCGAACTCGTTGCTGCCGAGGCTCGGCTTTAGTTTTTACTAGTAATCTAAGTAATCAACCCCCGTGGAAGTTAAAGGTGCGCGAGGGAGGGGCTTTGCCCCGTCCCTCTGGACTCCCTCCCCAATGCCAGTTGTTGACCGAGCGCTGTACAAATTCCTTGATGGGGCTAACTAGAACCATCGCAGCGCTCAGTCACCGCTTCGCTACAACTGGCTAAGGTTTCATCCACTTACAGGAAAAACAGGAATAATAATTGAGGTAGCAATACTTTTGCCAAAAAGAGAGGTATTCTAACTTTTGCCGAAACAGCCCAAGTAAACGAACCGCATTGCCCCGATAGCAATAAACCTTGGAATATTTTAGGGACATAAATGTTTTAATTATTTCTAGAAATTAAATCAAGTTTTTTCTAGTGTAAATGCTTAAAAATTGAGTAATCACAGCATGGTACGTATGCAGTATAACTAGACTCGATTATAAATTATTAAATATTTGTCATATTTGGGGATAGAAAAGGTTTAATTTTGGTCTAATCAAAAGTTTTATAGCTTAGATGAATAGCTTTCCTCTTGCATAGAATTTACTTAAGCTTGCTAATATCAAGTTTAAATCATGTTTCACACATTTAAACCAAGTAACGTAGAAGGAATCCTCCAATGGCTAAAATCCAAATCAAGACTCTAGAAGCTAATAGTAAAATGAATACTTTAGATGAGGAAACACAATCTAAAATAGTAGGAGGACTCAGTTGGCATGTCTATAAGAATGCAGAGGGTAAGGTGATTGGAAGTGTTTACAGCGCGGATGGAGACGATACAGTCTATGTTCACTCACCGACCTAAATAATCCTTAGCATAACTTAGCATTGACAGAAGTATTGCGATATGTATTTAAGCCATATTTCTGTCAATGCGCGGATGGAATCAATAAAGTCTATATTCACCAAGCCTAGCTATATTCACAGTATTCTCCCTTTTAAATCCCATGAAAAGGAGAATACTGTGAATTAGGGACTTCCAGAGAATAAAATATACAGCCAATAAATATGCAAGATAAATGTCTGCACTCGAGACTATTGGGTATCGAGCCGAGATGCGCGACGTGAAAGTTGTGCATCTTGGCTCAATACCAAATATAGGGATATTTTTCTTCAAAGGTGTTGGATTTTGGCATTTGCAATTTCTTAAAATTACCGCATCTCCCCAAATTCCTTGATATATTCCACCAAATCTCTGGTGTAACCACCCTCAGAAATTCGCCCCAAATTCCCCACCAGGATAAACAATTCTCGCGCTCTACTAACAGCCACATTCAGTAAATTAGACCGACGATTGATAAACCAGAGACTATCAGTTGGTTGGCATTGGCGAGTCGAGAAAATTATCACTGATTTCTGACCCCCTTGAAATGTGTGAACTGTGCCAATGCTCTTGGGGGAAAAATCTGACCAACGAGATTTTAAGCGTTGAGTCAGCGCATCTACTTGACGGCGGTAAGGTGAAATCACGCCAATCGTGTTGTCAAAGTCAGTAGAATTTAAGCAATAACCCGCCGCTAATAACTCCTCAATCAACGCTTCTACTGCATCAACTTCTGCCCAATTAACGTTGTTCTCTAGCTTCCCTTTCACATTGCAACCAATCAGGTTTGCACCCAACTGAGAAGCTTTTGGTTCAGTTTTGATAAGCATACCGTAATTGCACAGGCTTGAGCAGAAAGAGCGCAATCACCAGAACGCAACGGTAATGATATTTGAGGATACTGCCCTGACCAATGTCTTTTGGTTGTGCAGAATTTGGGTTAGGAAAAACGTTTCTCCTAAATTAATTTCCATGTGTATCCTGCCGCCCTTCTCCCTCATTGTTATGGTTTTCTTGCTTTCTGGTTATCTGGTTCTCCAAACTTTTGGGTTAGCGCTTCAACGATAACTGAGGTTACAGTAATCCCTTGCTCTTTGGCTTTAGACATCCAGTAGCGACGTTGGGATATAGGGACTTTGACGCACAGATTGACCATCTGTTCAAGCTCTGGCTCTTGTGATGCTAAACCAGATATCTGGTCTTCTGTATTTATGGCTTTCTGGTTTTCTGGTTCTGTTTCTCTGGCTTTTTTAATCAAATCACCGTACTTGCTCATTTCAAAATCTCCATAACTTCTTTACCGAAGGCGAGGTAATCAGCCCAAGCTGTTTTTAAACGTGAGTCATCAACATCCCGAATAGGAACACCAGCCATTGCTGCTTTCTCAAAGCCGACAGTACGCCGGATCATTGCCTGAAATACGGGGATGCCTCCATTCAACAAATCCTGACGCAGTGTTTCACCTTCCTTGCTGGGATAGGGAGGAACAATAGTAAGCAAGCAGCGATAGTTTGCCTCACCCAAATCTTTCACCATCAAAAGCATTGGCTCAAGGCTTACAATGTCAGGCTTTGTGGGCAGTATTAGAAGGTCGCAGCCTTTGGCTAATTCCTTTAAATCATCCGAGTCAGGTCTAGCTGGGGTGTCAATAACCACAAATTGAGCATCGGCAATTACTTTGAGGGCTTGGCGTTCGTCCACCGCAGGGAAAGGGAATGATCCGCGTTTTGACCAAGCTAGGGCGGTACGGTTCTGGTCGCCATCTACAAGAACTGTTTTACCAAGTTCACTAAAGAAGGTTGCAAGATGCACAGCTGTAGTGCTTTTCCCCACCCCTCCTTTGTATCCAGTGATAGTAACAATTTTCTTAAGACTGTCCATATTTCTGGTAAACCATAAGTCTGGTTTTCTGGTTATTTGGTTTTCTGGCTTGGTCTACATCATACTCACAAAAGTAATAATAGTCACGTATATTTATAATCCTCTCTAACTTGTTGGTACGCAGCTAGGGAGAATAGGAAAAAAGGTGGTTTGCAACACTCATGTAAAGAAGCGGCTAATTTTTCTAATCAATTATAGGAAAGAAAGTTTTTGACAAAGAGTGGCAGCAGTAGCTGATGGGCAATCAACACAGAGGGCGATTTAAGAGAAACTAGAGTAATAGTTGCAGGTTAGGGAGCTATGACGGAACAGGTAAACTGGTGATTTCTCTAAAACGGTCGCCGACATACACTCCCTAACCCGCTCTTAGTTTAGGGGGTAGCGTTCTGAATTTATCAAACAATTGGGTTAGGAGAAACGTTTCTCCTAAATCCATTTTAAGGTTTAACTGTCGCTATACTGGGGCGGGTGCAACGCCAAAATCAAAAAGGTCTTGAGAGGTCGCAGCTTTTTAACAAATCATCAAAAATTTACATAAAAATGAAATATTTACTGAAGACCTTATTGCAATATAAAAGTAAAACTAAAAGTAACTCGTATTGAAATTCTAATAATTTTAAATAATGATAATATTTAAAATTTTGTCAACATTAATTTTCCTGTGCTCATAAAAATTGGCAATTTAAGGAGTAATTGAAATGCAAGACAGAAAAAATTGTGCATTTGTTTACATCATAGAATCTCCATCAAACCAAGATATAATTAGAAATATTAATGAAGGAGAATCACTTACCTCAGCACTAAAATTAGCGCGTATTGAATATCACTATAACTTAGTGCAGACAAAGAAAGAGTTTTTTGATTCAATTTATGAATTAAATAAATTATTAAGACAGAATCATAAAACTCCAATTCTTCATCTTAGTATGCACGGTAACAAAGATGAAATTGGATTAACTGATCAGTCTAGAATAAAATGGGATGAGCTTTGTAATTTAATAAAATCTATACAAGATTATTTATCTTGTTTCTCCTGCGACCTATTGATATGTTCATCTTCTTGTTATGGTATTTTTGTTGGACAAATGGCAAAAATTCAAAAAGGAATTATTCCTTTTAAATTTTTAGTAGGAAGTGAACGTGAGGTAGATTGGTCTGATGCGGCAGTAGCTTATACAAGTTTCTACCACAATTTTTTTAAAGGTTGTGACCTTGCTCATTGTGTAAAGACTATGAATGTAGCTTCAAATTATTATGATTTTAAAACAATATCAGGCAATGATATTCAGTTAAAATGGCAAGAATCTTTAGAAGAAGAAATAAATAAAAAAGCTGAAGAAATAGTAAGTAAACTAGAGCAAATATCAAGAAATTTTTATTGAAGTTTATGTTCCACATATGCGGATATTTGCTCAAAATATGAACTCAAAGTTTTGAGTCAAGTTTAGGTTGAGGCTGAAACAATGGTAAATCCATGTTTTTGAAAATTAGCTTTTAATCAAAATAAAGGTAGAGTTATTATCTCTACCTTAAAGATTAATTTATTTAAGCATAAATTAGAATGTTAAAATAAGTATTAAATTCATTATTTACCTTAAATTTACAAGATTTAAAATATCGGTATTCTGTATTAATATCATGCTTAGAATGTCTTATATATTCTAATTCATCTCCTAATATGAACTCTACTTTATAGTAGGTTTGACTACGTATAAAACCATCTACTAAATCACCCCAATCAAAATTCAAAAACCGTCGAGCATTCAGCTTGGTGTATTTCTCCGTGTGCTTGATATCGCGGTGTCCTAAAAAATCCTGAATCTCCCTGGTGCTGTAACCCTGATTGGGTAGCCACCGAGATACGGATACCGTTGGCGAATTCCCCAAACAGCTAAACTGAACCGATTAGTTCAGCAATGAAACGATTGAGAACCTTCTGAGCAGTTTTATACCCAGTAGCTTGCTTACCTAACTTCAGTTGGGACAAAATGCGATCGCGTAAAATTTCAAGTTCTCTTATCGGTGGCAAACCGACAGGTTGTTTAGCGCTTGTGGTATTAGATATCTGATGTGACTCACTCTGCCGTGTAATACTTGGTTGAATGGGAGCTAAAAAATCTGAGTCTTCCCGTGTAATACAAGGGTTATCGTTATGCCTAACAATGTGTTCTAAATAATCAGCACGGGTTAAGCCTAAGCATTCCGAAGCAATACCAAGAGCCTTCCAAGTCTTATCTGTTAATCGCAAAGAACGTACTTCACGATAGTCAT
>NZ_WBKM01000263.1 GCF_015714725.1 Nostoc sp. WHI | reverse complement strand
ATGTTATTGAGTGTAGTGGCTTCACCAGAGCGATCGCCCACAGCACGCCATAAGGGCAGAGCTTGGTTGTAAAAATCGAGTGCTTTTTGCTTTTCTCCTAAATCGTCGTAGACTTTACCGATGTTATTGAGTGTGCGAGCCTCACCAGTGCGATCGCCTACAGCCCGAATAAGGGGTAGAGCTTGGTTGTAGAAATCGAGTGCTTTTTGCTTTTCTCCTAAAGCGGAGTAGACTGCACCGATGTTATTGAGTGTAGTAGCTTCACCAGTGCGATCGCCCACAGCACGCCATAAGGGCAGAGCTTGGTTGTAAAAATCGAGTGCTTTTTGCTTTTCTCCTAAATCGTCGTAGACTTTACCGATGTTATTGAGTGTGCGAGCCTCACCAGTGCGATCGCCTACAGCCCGAATAAGGGGTAGAGCTTGGTTGTAGAAATCGAGCGCTTTCTGCTTTTCTCCTAAAGCGGAGTAGACTGCACCGATGTTATTGAGTGTAGTAGCTTCACCAGTGCGATCGCCCACAGCCCGAATAATGGGCAGAGCTTGGTTGTAAAAATCGAGTGCTTTTTGCTTTTCTCCTAAATCGTCGTAGACTTTACCGATGTTATTGAGTATAGTGGCTTCACCAGAGCGATAGCCCACAGCCCGAATAAGGGGCAGAGCTTGGTTGTAGAAATCGAGTGCTTTTTGCTTTTCTCCTAAAGCGTCGTAGTTAAACCCAAGCCCAACCAATACGGTTCCTTCCAGTTTTTGGTCTTTGAGTTCTCGCGCAATGGTTAAAGTCTGCTGTAATATTTGTATTGCCTGTTGGTGTTCCTGTTGCTGTGTGAGTTTTATCCCTTGCTCTAGTAATTTTTCTGCTTCTTGCGATCGCGAGTTTTGAGTTTGTCCCCAAGTGGGTTGAGCTATCAGCATTACCGTTAAAGGCGTTAGACAAACGCCCACAGTCAAAAGACTGGCGAGAACTTTTTTCATAGAATAGCGTTGAGGTAGCTGTTTTTAATTGGGTATTAACAAAAGCTGTCATTACCAACATCACAATGTTTATTATGATCATTGGAATGTTTTCTATGATCATCGCAATGTTTCTTATGAACATTGCAATGTTTGTTATAAATATCGCAATGTTTTCTATGCACATCACAATGTTTGCTATGAACATTGCAATGTTTTCTATGCACATCACAATGTTTTCTATGCACATCACAATGTTTCTTATGAACATTGTGTTTATCGTTAGGAACGTCAAAATGGTTAAGGGCGTACATCTACGCCCCTACAGATGAAAGAATTCACGCTCAATAAGGTTTTGCCAGAATAGTGATTGTTCTTTGTTGCGAATTGAACTGGATTTCATCTACCACATATTGCCGATTTCTAGCCACTGATTGAATACCCCGTAACTGTGCTGTGGAAACTACAGGTGGTTTGAGCTTCAACACTGCTTGACCTTGGGTAGTATTTTTTATACTAAAGTTATTTATGGGTATACCACTCCAAGTTACAGCCTTACCTGTAGGACGTTCTCCTCCACCCCGCATAATTGGAACCCTCCGCAAAAGTGGACTCCTATCACTTTTGTAAACCAATGCCTCTTTCTTGAAAACTACTTTTGCAATTTGGCTCAGGGGAATTGTAGCAGTTTTACCACTACGCTGAATTGATAGAGCTTGGCTTTGTGCATCAATTCCGATTACTCGACCACTCCTTGACTCACCACCATTAAGGATGATCTCTGCTAATTCTGGCAAGGCTACCGCAAGTTCTAATTCATCCGCTTTGATTTGTGTCTGTGCTAATAATAAATTTCCCGTCTTGACATCCTGGCTAATTACAGCTTGAATGTTTCCGGCGATCGCTGCTGCCATTACTAAAATTGCTACAACCCATCTCTGGAAAAAAGCTTTCATGGCTTTAACGGTATATTTGACTATATTTAACTTTCTCATTAAACTTCAAAAGCTTGTACTAAATTTACGTAAAATTACCAAAAGAAACTGAGCGTTCACTCCCCCCATCTCTCGTTCCCAGTCTCCGACTGGGAATGCCTATGAGAGGCTCTGCCTCTAATTAAATATTGAGTCAGAGCCTCAATGAATGCATTCCCATGCAGAGCATGGGAACGAGAAATATGGGTTTGCAGTTAAGTGCAATATAGACCTAACCCCCAACCCCTTCCCTACAAGGGAAGGGGAGTAAGATTTAAAGCCTTTTTTCCCGAAAAGGGAAGGCGAGTAAAATTCAAAGCCTCTCGCCTTTTAGGAGAGAGGTTTGGAGAGAGGTTATATATTGCATACAAACGATAAATTCTATATTATTTCCCTCATCTACTGTATGATTCAAGCCCCTAACCCTAATCAGGAAAGCAATATTTTAGGTAAATTCACAAGTGTACTTGGCTTACTGGGTGCGGCGCTTTTCTTTGCAGGCTGGATTTATCGTTGGTCATATTTCTACTTTTTTCAGCTAGAAGTTAATACCCTGGATTTACCTGCACAGTCTTTTTTGATAGTTCCCCTGCAAATATTTCTCGGAGATGGTTGGACAATCTGCAAAAGTGCGATCGCCTTTTTTATAGCTGCGATCGCAATTCAAGCAACATTATGGTTAATTAAAATCATCAGTGATACAGTCGTCTCTGCAAGCCAATTAATACTGAGTCGCATCATCTCTGCTACTCAACATAAACGCTCATGGACAGCTAAACAGCTTAAATCTCTGGCTGAATTTAGTTCTGGACAACTGCGCTCAGTAGAATTTCTGCGATCGCTAGTCAATGAGATAGTAATCGTATCGTGGGTATTAATTGTGATATTTTGGTTAGCGCGTTGGCAAGGCATTGCAGATGCCCGACGAGACGCTGGTCAAAACTCCACTTTACCCGTTGTAGCGTTAATTACACCTGAAGAAAAGTTTCCTGTGGGACGCAAACTTGATGATATATTTGCTGATCCGTCCTTGAAAGGTTATCGCATTATTGGCGATCGGGGTTTATTCGACGACTTGCGAGGTAGGGAAGATAATGATATCAGCAATCCAAAGCAGCCAAGAGTCTGGCGCTTACTCTTAGAACGTGGCAACTGGATTTATTTGTTTCGAGCATTGCCCCCAAATGCAAAACCTAATGAACTACCATCGGTTTTAGCTATTCAAGAAAGTGAGAAGGGACATATCATCATTCGCAGTCCAGAAGCTTCCAAAACGAGTTCTCCTTGATATGGCAACTTACAGATCAAATATCCTCTCAGCACTCAAAACTTGGAACTGGGCACTCAGTTGGTAAACTATGTAATAATTTTTGATGATACCAGGGGGAAACTCCTGGTTTTTTTGTATTTGAACCGCAGAGGCCAGAGATGACAGAAGCGACCCTTCCAGTGTTAATTCAGCAAATGTTGCAGCCTGGATTTTATCCCCATGCGGTAACGGAACCAATTCAACTGATTCAAACACACATTTCTTATGTACTGTTAACTGGAGATTACGCCTATAAGCTGAAAAAACCAGCCAATTTTGGTTTTTTGGACTTTTCCACCTTAGATAAGCGGCAGCATTTTTGTGAGGAAGAGTTGCGGTTAAATCAGCGAGGAGCAGGTGAACTTTATTTGGAAGTTTTGCCCATAACTCTCGTAGGAGAGCAATACCAGTTAGGGGGAACGGTCGAGGCTGTAGAATATGTGCTAAAGATGCGCCAGTTTCCCCAAGAGTCGCTATTAAGTACACTTTTTGAACAGGGGAAGTTAGATGAGACGCAACTAGATGAGTTGGGACGGGTGGTGGCTCAATATCATGCCGAAGCACAGACGAATGATTATATTCGCAGTTTTGGTGAAGTGCCAAAAGTCCGGGCTGCCTTTGACGAGAATTATGAGCAAAGTGAGAAGTATATTGGTAGCCCCCAGACTCAGGCGCAGTTTACAGAAACAAAACAATATACAGATAACTTTTTTGCAGAACGTTCAGAATTATTTGCTAGCAGAATTCACAACGACTATATTCGTGAATGTCATGGGGATTTACACCTGAGAAATATTGCTCTGTGGCACGACAAAATCTTGCTATTCGATTGCATTGAGTTTAATGAGCCGTTTCGCTTTGTCGATACGATGTACGATGTGGCGTTTACGGTGATGGATTTAGAAGCGCGACAACGCAAAGACTTGGGTAATGCCTTTTTAAATGCCTACATAGAGCAAACTGGAGACTGGGAAGGCTTACAGGTACTGCCCTTGTATTTAAGCCGTCAGGCTTATGTCCGGGCAAAAGTAACTTCATTTTTGTTAGATGATCCGAGTGTACCAGCAACAGTAAAGGAAGAAGCGACAAAAACTGCTGCTGACTATTACAAACAGGCTTGGGAGTACACTAAACCAAAACTGGGACAACTAATTTTGATGTCGGGGTTGTCCGGTTCTGGTAAAAGCACCACAGCACGCCATTTAGCCCGTCAATTGGGAGCGATTCAACTTCGTTCAGATGCGGTGCGGAAACATTTAGGAGGAATTCCCCTTTGGGAAAAGGGTGGCGATGATTTGTATACACCTGAGATGAGTGAGAAAACTTACGCACGGCTGTTAGAATTGGGGATTATACTGGCTAAACAAGGTTTTTCTGTGATTTTGGATGCCAAGTATGATAAACAGCAGTTACGGCAAGAAGCGATCGCTCAAGCTAAGAAGCACCAACTTCCCCTTCAAATTATCCAATGCACAGCACCGCTAGAAGTTCTAGAAGAGCGTCTGAATAACCGCACTGGTGATATCGCTGATGCCACCGCCGATTTGTTAGCCTCACAACTCCAACAAGCTGAACCTTTCACTGAAGAAGAACTATCCTACGTGAAGATTTTGGATACAACTCAACCACAAGAGGCACAATTAAAATAATTCGTAATTCGTAATTCGTAATTCGTAATTGAATCGAAAATTACGAATTACGTTAGCGAGTCCGGGTACTCCTGCGACACGCTGCGCGAACGTAGAGAGCGTAGCTAATAATTAGTTAATAGCCTTTTTTTACTCTATGGCAGACAAAAAGAACGACTTTTTTAGGATTTCTCCCAGCTTCTTTTCTCAACTGTTATTTGGAGCATTTTTAGCATTTATATTAAGAATGACCGGCTCTGCACCAGCCTTGAGTATCTTTTTAGGTATTCTGGGCGGTTTTATCCTCAGTTGGATCACAAATGCAACTAATAATAGCCCCCAAGCCCCAGTTGTAGCCTCCTCTGATGGCGTTGATACGGGACTAAAGTACTGGTTATTTTTCATGCTTGGCTTTGTGTATTTGGGATATCCAGCACCCATCAGTATCTTGCTAGGTGGAATAGGCGCTTTAGCTGGAGGCTGGATTACTGCTTGGTGGGGAAGTAAGGAAGAAACTAGAACTCAGCTGCAAGTTGAAGAGTCTGAAGATGTGGAAGTTGAACAACCCAACGAGAGGCTCAATAAACGGCAAACAAGAAAAACCGGCCGCCGTTATCGTCGCACTTCTGGAAGTAGTTTCAATTTCAGGTTTTGGGAAAAGTAATAATTGGGCATCCCTTCGACTTCGCTCAGGGCAAGTGGGCATTAGTTATTCTCCCTTGTCCCCCTTTGCGCCTGCTCCCCCTGCTC
>NZ_WBKM01000262.1 GCF_015714725.1 Nostoc sp. WHI | reverse complement strand
CATCGACGTGCACCTTAGTTGCATCGACGTGCAAAAATTAATTTCCCCTACGTTACGCAGTAAGTTTAAAAGATTTGTGTGTATCCGGTAGCCTTTGCAAGGAAGAATTAAGGAAGGTAATAGGAGAAGAGCAAAAGGCATTCAACTTGTGTGTACACCGGAGCTTCTTGACGAGGCAGAGGATCATAGTGTTATAACGGCATCAGTCTAGATCCAAAATAGGGAACACCAATTGATGATTAATTGTTGGTGCTTGGAGAGAGTTAAAATTAGCTTCTAGAGCAAACCCTGATTAGACACAGTTGATAAGCAATGCTAATGCCAGCACTGCTGAATATTTTTAAGCAGATGGGTCAAGAGTGATGAATGAAGCTGACACCTCAAACAAGGGGCTTGTAATAGAATCCCTAAATTCTGCTAATTCGCCACAATCAGAGCAGGCGAGTTGCCCCTTTTACTCAGTTGTGCCTAATGACAATATGACAGTTAGAAAACTGCCACTCCTCATGCCAGCTGAAGATACACATTCAAAAGACAGTACCCAGCAGGACTGGGTTGCAGAGCCTGAAAGCGTTAAACAAGCATTTATTAACTCGGAATTTCAGGACTTGCTGGCATTGAACGAAGAATTACGTGCGGCTAACAATAAATTATATGAAGAAGTAGAGCAGCTAAAGGACAACTTAGCTGAGTCTGAAAAGGTTTTGCAGTGGCAGAAAACGCGTTCCAGCGTTAGTGAGTCGATGCTCAATCAACATACTCAAGAATTGGCTGCGGCTCAAGAACAGATAAAGTCTTTATTTCAACAATTAGAAACTGCTGTACAAACTGTTCAACGCCAGGAAATTTTTATTGATACTTATAAAGCACAACTACAAATTAGCCAACAACACCTTGCCCAGTTAGAGCGAGAGTGTACGTTGCTACACACTAACAATAACGAACAGTCTGAGCAGCTATTGCAATCAGAAACTGCTTGTCGGGAGTTACGTACTAGACTTATGCGACAACAACGCCAGACCTTGCAATTTAAAGCAGCTCTGGAAAAATGTCTAGATACATCGGTTCCTGGCTATGACTCCCTAGATGATACTGCTAAACATCCTAAAGATATAACTAGCGGACAAGGAAGATTTTCTAGAAAAGCTCGGTCTTTGTTTCATAACGTACAGCCAATTCAACCTTGGTCAGCAGAACCAGAATCTTTGACTGATGATCTAGATAATTCTTGGGGCGAACCCTCAGCACCAGTGCCATTCCAAAGAAATGAACCCACTCCGACACCATCATCTTCTTGGAACTGGACAGTTAAGAAAGACACGCCAACGCCAGCACCAGCAGAGCCTGTGCCATCTCCAGAAATTGATGATTCCCCAGATACACCGGAAGCTGTTTCACCTTTGGGTTCATCAAACTTAGATCAGCAATTAGATAGTCTAATCCAAATGTTTTTCACCTCCCAGCCCGCATCTGCATCACCACCGCCTACTGCGAAAACAAATGTGGATAGTAATTTGGGTGATGCCCCCATCTGGGAGACTTTAGCAACAATCCTAGAAGACGATGAAGAACTAGAAAATCCAGAGGAGGAGCAGTTAAAAGCAGAAATTAATCCTTCTGCAATTTCCTCCACTCCACCTTATACTGAGACACCTGTTGAAGAAACTGAAGACTACTGGTTAGAAGTTTCGCAATTGACACAGTTGGAATTGTCGGCAACTGATTTATCTCCACAGTCATCAGATGATAATACCAATGATGCCAATTCACCTTCACCAGTGGTTTATCCCCAGCGTCCACCCAAGGGGCGTAAGTCACTGGCATCTGTGGAACTGCCGAATTTTCGCCCCAAGAGTTAGGAGTGCTGAGTAAAGAGTGCTGAATTAGGAGTTGGGAGTCAAGTGATTAATGCCCAATGCCCATTAAATAATTCGTAATTCGTAATTCGTAATTCGTAATTAAAGACATTTTCAGACGGGGATTTAAACCCCGACTGAAACTGAGCGGAGGCGGAGTGGCTCCGCCTCCGCGCTACGTATAATGGTTGGGGTCTTAAACCCTTTTATTTACGATAACTAATTAAGAATCCTTGCTTCTTTCGGAATTATGGCTTCTGGGCTGGCTTTTACTACCTGAGTGCGCGATCGCGGTTTGCCTGTGGCGATCGCATAATTAATCGCCAACAGCCACAGCCATAAGCCCGGATTCCGGGGTTCCAGCCAAAAACCTACCCGACTCAAGAAGCGCTCAAACCACGGACTTAGCAAAGCACTAACTAGGGCATGACGACCAAAGTTGAAATAACTACCAAGCCATCTGAGCAAATCCCTTGGCCCAGCAAGTTCCCAAATCCATAAAAGCAAGGCAGGATTTTTACTAGCTGCTTTGAGTGCTAGGCGGTTAAAGGTTAACCAATCACACCGATCTTTGATGAAATTATCTGCCACCTCTAAAGGTTCGTCTGCTAACAACCCAAAAAAGGTGTTGAGCATGGAGTTAATTCGCTGCGGGGGTAAAAATTTACCTGTGGGCACCATCATGCCTTTGGAAAATAGCCAAGTCACTGAAACGTTGCTTTGGTAGGCGCGAATTTGGTTCAAGTGTCGGAAACTCAACAAGTCATGTTTGAGAGCAGTATCCAACAACGTTGTCAAGCGCTCTAAGTTGCGAACTAGGGAACCAAAACCGGTGAAAACGAGGGGAGATTGGAGTGATGCGGCATCACCGATCGCAATCAATCGATCAAAGGCAACTGTGCGATCGCTACTTCCCACACTAAAATGCCCCGGTATATACCCAAATGTCGGCTTCTTCCACACCAATTTGTCCATATCGCACCTGCGATACTCTGGCAAAATCGTGAAAAAGTCCTCGTACATCTCTAGCAAAGAACCGGGATTTTCAGCATTGACTTCGTGGTAATGAAATAAATAAATTGTCAGTTCATCACCTGCTCCAGGAAACAGTTCCCAAATCAGCTGCCTTCCCCGCGAAATATCCCCATGACTGTAAAGAACGTCTCCATATTGCGAATCCCATACTCCCGGCTCAAATCCGCTCTCAATTGCCGCTCCCACTGTCGGACACACACTATCAAAGGCACGACCACCATTTAATTGCCAAGCGATGGGGGAGGCAGTTCCCATTGCATCTATTAGCAGTCTTCCACTTACTTGCTTCTCAGTCTGACTAGGTAAGTGCTTGACTTTCAAAATAACTTGTGATATGTCAATATCTGCACGGATAAACTCTGTTTCATCCCAGATATCACCGCCTGCCGCTTGGAGTTTTTGCCCACACATTTGGAGCCATTTTTCGGAATCTAAGCCCAAATTTAGGACTGTGGGTGTGTGAAGGACAGGCGATCGCAATTTGGCTGGATTATTAGCATCAAAAAACTTATTGAATCCATCTTTGTATTCCCTGGCAATAATTGTTTCTAACTCATCGGCGGTGACTAAACCCAGATTAACCAAGCTTTGAATCTCATCGCGGGAAATATTCCATTCTCGATTCATCCGCCCAAAGGGCATTCGTTCCACCAGCAGAACTTTATATCCCAGTTTTGCCATCAGTGCTGCATGAATCGCCCCTAATGCGCCACCGATATAGATGATGTCGTACTGGGCATGGGGCATGGGGCATTGGGCATTGGACATGGGGAATTGAGCATTAGTTATTTCCCCCTGCCCCTCTGCCC
>NZ_WBKM01000375.1 GCF_015714725.1 Nostoc sp. WHI | reverse complement strand
AATGCCCAATGCCCAATGCCCAATGCCCAATCCATAAAAAAATAGCGTGTCAATAACTGAACATAAAATCAATGTAGGTTCACTGGAATGGTTTTATCGGGAATCTTTACCAATCGGCAGAACTGACTTATTGCCTGTGTTATTGCTACACGGCTTAGTTTCACAAAGTTACAGTTGGCGTAATATTATACCTGCTTTAGGGAATCAGGGTACAAGAGCGATCGCACCAGATTGGATTGGTTACGGCTTTTCTGCAAAACCAGAAAAACGAGATTTTGCTTATACTCCCGATGCTTTTATCACAGCTTTAGAAGGATTTATCAAAGCGCTAGAAATTGAACATTTTTCTTTAGTTGTACAAGGTTTTTTAGGTTCTGTAGGACTACAATATGCCTTGCGTCACCCCGAACAAATTGCCAATTTAGCTATCCTAAATACACCAATTTCAACTGCTGCAAAATTACCGTGGAAAATTAAACAAATGGGTTTACCTTTGGTAGGTGAAGTTCTAACCCAAGACCCGCTTTTAGTTGACCGAACGCTAGAAGGTGGCAGCCGTTATCGCATAGAAGATAATGATTTAGATATTTATCGAAAACCATTTTTGAAAACTTCTGCATCTGGTCGGGGTTTGTTAGCAAGTATTCGCAATTTACAACTTGATGCAGCAATGACAGAAATCGAATCTGGCTTTAAACAATGGCAACAGCCAATTCTAATCCAATGGGGTATGATTGACCCTTGGTTATCTGTAGACATGGCACAAAATTTTGCAAATTCTGTGCCAACTAGCGAACTAATAAAACTTAATAATGTCGGACATTACCCTCAAGAACACTATCACGAAGAGATTTTGAAAGACCTTTTACCCTTTGTACGCCGTAAAGATGATCATTGACAATATACCTTTGGCAAAAATCGATATTATAAAAATGAACCCACAGCTAAACACCGATGATTTATCAGTGGTAAGGAAAGAAATTCTGGATTTTTGCCAGACTTGTAATATTATTTCTGCCTACATTTGTGAACTTTTTATGATCACTAAAAAAGCATCACAACCACAAGTAAAGGAGATTATAATCAATGGCTTATTCATGGTTTAAAGCATTTCACATTGTCGGCTTTGTAGTTTGGTTTGCCGGTTTGTTCTATCTGGTACGTCTTTTTATCTATCATGTTGAAGCTAATCAAGAACCGGAACCAGCACGAACGATACTGAAGAATCAGTATCAAATTATGGAAAAGCGCCTATACCATATCATCACTAACCCAGGAATGTTTGTCACGATCGCAATGGCTATCGGTTTATTAAGCACTGAACCGGATGTTTTAAAAGAGGGTTGGTTGCATATCAAACTGCTGTTTGTTGCCATTTTAATCGGCTATCATCATTACTGCGCTCGGATCATGAAGAAATTAGCAGTAGATGAATGTGGCTGGAATGGTCAGCAATTACGTGCTTTAAATGAAGCACCTACAGTTATGTTAGTAGCGATCGTGTTGCTGGCTGTGTTTAAAAATAATTTGCCTACAGATATCGCTGCCTGGACTATTTTTGCCATGATTATTTTGATGGCAGTAACTATTCAACTTTACGCTAAAAAACGCAGGCAGGATAAAGAGAAATTGACAGCACAGATAGGACAAGTTCCCCAAGAACAAAGTTAAACAAAATTGCTGTTTCACACCCAATACAGTTCGGTTAAGACAAGAGACGCGATAAACCGCGTCTCTCCGATCTAGAATTTTCATCAAAAAACCTTAACCGAACTGGGCGTTGCATATTTGCGGGATGAATTGAGATTTTTGTTCAAAACTAAAAATAGATTCTTTGCGTCTTTGCGCCTTTGCGCGAAACAAAATTCATCCCATTAATCAGCAACGCCCCGAACTGTATTGGTCTCACACCAATTAGGCTAGAATATTTGTACTACTATACTCATTACCTCATCCTGGAAACATCTTCATTAAATCATCCCCAGGAATAACTGTAGTGTAGAAGACATAATCTTTATTAGCTACATAACGACGATCTTGTTTAATTATCGCCATAAACTCTTTATGTCCCTCGCGCCTACGCCCTACTAAACAACCTGCACTAGCATTCTTAATATCATTTGCAGGAGCATCATAACCCCAATGTTGATTTATTAAGAAAAGACCTGTATCAAGTTTGTCACCAGTCCGTTGAAAATCTTTATTGAAATCTCGGTGGACGGTGATGGGTGCAACTTGCACTAATGCTTGGTGACGTTCTGCATTGCCGTGCTGTCCAACCGCCCAAGCTTTGTATTGCCCAAACTTAATTCTGGCAGCACCTCCATCATTCATAGGACTGAAGGTGTAACGGCTACCTGGTTCTGTAGTGGCTTGCCAGTAATTTACAATTTTGGGAGCGCCATTTACTATTTCAATCAGAATCCGTTGATCATTAAATTGATTGGGTGTATCTTTATTTAAACTCCAGTCTTCATCTAGTCCTTCCACATAGACAATGTTGTATTCTTTGGGATTAGTGAACACTTGATAATTTTTGGATAGCAAGTATTTCACAATCCTACTAGCAATGTCATTACCTAGTTTTAAGGAGGGTTTAGGTAGTTCCTCTGGTTTGGTTTCAATCAATTCTTTGGCTGTTACTGCTCCTAAAAAATCACTCTCTCCAGTCTTTTTTAGTTCTTGAAATTTTTTGAGGGATGCCACAGAAATTGGCCCAAACTTACCATCAGCTGGAGGTTCTAGCAAATATAAGCCGATTAGCAATATCTGAATCTGACGAGTCAAGTCTGTGTCATTAGCGATCGCCTCGAAGTTCCATTTAGTCTGTGTCCCTAAGAAATCTTGTAGTTTCATATTGCACCTCTCTGCATTTTCCTACGAGTAGGTATAAATGTTATGTTAATTGTTGATGATGTTTGAAACTATACGCTCATCCAAAAAGTTCTGTCAAAATTTTTATATTACTTTATGATTTAACGTCAAATGGGCATTTTTGACAGCGACCCAGTTATTAGCAATTGGCATTCGCCAACCAGTACCAAAGGCGCGATCGGTGATTTTTAAGCCGGGGGGTGCTTGTCGCCGTTTAAATTCAGCCCGCGCTACCATTTGGATTACTCGGTTTACAATCACTGAATCGTGACCTGCTGCAACAATTTGCGCTGCTGATTGGTGATTGTGAATCAGGCGTTGCAAGATATCATCCAAAATTTCGTAGGGCGGTAGAGAGTCTTGATCAACTTGACCTGGTTTGAGTTCAGCGCTGGGTGCTTTAGTCAAGATGTTTTGTGGAATAATTTCGTGATTGCGATTTAACCATTGGCAAAGTGAATAAACACGGGTTTTAGGGACATCTGCAATTACCGCTAACCCGCCATTCATATCGCCGTAGAGAGTACAGTAACCAACTGCCATTTCTGACTTGTTACCAGTGGATAGGAGGAGATAACCAAATTTGTTAGCGATCGCCATTAATAAATTACCGCGAATCCGAGATTGTATATTCTCTTCTGCTAGTCCAAACTCGGTACCTGCAAACAAATCGCCTAAAGTTTGATCAAAGCTTTGCATTAACTCTTTAATTGGTAAAATATTAGTCTTAATTCCCAGATTTTCGGCTAATGCCACAGCATCGCTAATAGAATGATCGGAACTGTAAGGGGAAGGCATAAGTACACCCAGGACATTTTCTTGACCAAGTGCAGCTGTTGCGATCGCTGCTACTATTGCCGAGTCAATCCCGCCACTTAAACCCAACACTACTTTAGAAAAACGACACTTGCGGACATAATCTCGCACTCCCAAAACCAAAGCTTGCCAAATTTCTTCATCTTCCGATTCATATACAGGTGCTACAGAACCCAACTGCAAATCCCGCAACGCCTCATCAAATTCAACCAGCACCAAATCAGTTTCAAAACCACGGGCGCGGCACATAATTTCACCTTGACGATTCAAGGCAAAACTACGCCCATCAAAAATTAGATCATCATTTCCCCCAACTTGATTAGTATAAATAATCGGTTGTTGAAAACGCACTGCACTATGCTTAAGCATTGTTTCTCGAAGCTGCTGTTTGCTGAAAGTGTAGGGCGAAGCAGACAAATTTACAATCAAATCTACACCTAGATTTGCTAACTCAGTAATCGGATTCACAGCATAACTACGTTTGCCCCAAAAATCCTCATCGTTCCACAAATCTTCGCAAATAGTTACACCAATATGGATATTATCTAAAATGAAATAATTAGCTTGCAATCCAGGTTCAAAATAGCGATGTTCATCAAATACATCGTAAGTAGGCAAAAGCCGCTTATGAAAGATTTGCTTAACCTGGCCATTTTCTAACAAAGCCATGCTGTTAAATAATGCTTTACCGCCAGTGATATGCCCTTTTAAGTTTTGTTCAACAGTTCCTAGCAACACAGCTAAATTTGGTGGTAAATCCTGAGCTAAGTTTTGTGAAGTGATGTTCATCGCTTCCACAAAACTAGGATTTAGTAATAAATCTCTTGGTGGATAGCCACACAAAGAAAGTTCTGGTGTCAACAACAAACGCGCACCACTAGAGGCGGCTCGTTGTGCCGCCTCCAAGATTGTTTGGGCATTTAAAAGTAAATCACCAATTGTTGGATTAATTTGAGCGATCGCAATTTTCATTTGTGTTAGCAAGAGTCAAGGGTTAATAGTCAAGGCTCGTAAATCTTTAAACTTTTATTAAGTAAGTGAATATGAATAATTAAAGGTTTATAGTAAGGGCTTCAGCCATTACACAAGACAATATAATTAATTTTACATTGCTTAATATGCTTTGATTTATTATTGCCTAATTGGTTAAATAAACACCAAAGGTTTATCTTTTAAGGGAGCAAAAGCTTCGGCATCAAACTTATACAAACTAGCCGGACGACCAGCACCTCGTGATGCCTTAATTCTGGTATCGCATAAAAAACCTAACTTGAGTAGACGCGCCCGAAAATTAGAATAATCGGCAAAATTGTCTCCTAAAACTGTCGCGTATAACTGATATAAATCATTCAAAGTAAACATTTCTGGCAAGACTTCAAAAGCCACTGGACTATACTCCAATTTATTTTGCAATCGCCTGTGTCCATAGGCCAGGATTTCATTATGGTCAAAAGCTAATTGTGGCACTTGTTTTACCGGATACCAAGCTATACCAGTCATGCGATCGGCAATCAATTCGGCTTCCTCAAAACGCACAAGGGCAAAATAGCTAACTGATAAATAACGCACACCATAACTATCGCTTCCTTCCCGTGGATCGCGATTCGGCCCCCCAAAGGTATACAGTTGTTCCAAATAGAGATTGTTAACCTTTATTTTCTCAGCCATAATGCGATAGGCAGCATCTTCTAAAGATTCTCCTCGACGCACCAAAGTACCGGGAAGACTCCAATAATTTAAAAATGGTTCTTGCTGTCGCATTACTAATAGAACTAACAGCCGATTTTGTGCAGTATCTACAGAAAAAATGACATTATCAACGCCAACCTTGAAATCGGCCAAAGGTTGTTGGTTTAGCGGAGTTGAAAGCTTTTTTTGGTGGTGTCCTGGCATTTGTACAAATGCTGTCTATTAATATACGCAACTACAGGGGGAGTAAGGGCTTCAAGATTTCCATTTTCGCGGTACGCTGTTGAGGAAACATTTAGACCAGTAAGAGAGGCGATCGCAATTTTCCCTCCCAGCTTTTGCACTACCTCTGAACTAGACTCATCTATTGCATATCCTGGTCGCGGCACGATCAATAGTTGCACTTGCTGTAACAAATCTTCAATGCGATACCAGCGTGGTAACTGACTCAGTAAATCTGAACCAATGATCAATGTCAATTCAGCGTCCTCTCCCCAAGTATGCTTCGCTTTGTCTACTGTTTCCAGTGTTCTAAAGCTACTCAATTCTTGTTCCAAAGCAATATTATGCCGTGGTGTATCTATATCCCCAATCAACAGTTGCAGCATTGCCGCCCGATGCTCTAAAAGTGTTTGATGAGACTTAAATGGATTATCTGCTGCCCAAACCGCCACCCAATCATAACGCTCAGACAACCAACTCATAATTGCCTGATGACCAGCAGTTGGTGGATCGGCACTAGTACCAAACAAAGCTATTTTCATACTAATTTGTAATTCGTAATTCGTAATTAAGACAGATTGAAAGAGTACTTTTACTTCTATGTTCTTTGCGCCTTGGCGGTAGCCTACGGCAAGCCGCTGGTGCGTCTACGTTTTTCAGTTTCCTCTGTCAACTCTTGCAGTGCGGCAGAAATCTCCACTTGCACAGTCACAGGATGATCCAAACGCCGTGTCTGTTGTGGCAAACTAGCAACTGAGGCGGTGGTACGCTGACGAATTGTTGCCAAAGTCTCCAACGGTTGCACCGGTTGACCTTCTTGCATTACTAACTGCAACAAAGGTTTTTCTTCCAGAGGAATTTCATCTAAGAGTCCCAGCCTGTCTGCTTTTACCTTGCCTCCCGCAAAGGAGCGAAAAATCTGCTTGCGTCCTGGATAAGTCACCTTGCCACTCGCCTGTTTCATCACTGGGATGCCATCAATGTCTACGAGTTTATAAACTCCGTTTACAGGCGAACCCGTAACTAATCGCGTTCCCAGTCCGTAACCATCAATCTCGGCCCCAGCTGCTTTTAGCCTCGCAATTTCCCACTCGTCTAAATCGCCACTAGCAAAAATTGGCACACCAGGAAGAAGCGATCGCACCTGTTTTGACAAGGTAACTAAATCTCCTGAGTCCAATCTCACTCCTGTTAATTGCATTTCCCCGGAATTTACTTTTTTAGCCAAGCGCTCGGCAGCAGCAATTGTATCGTAAGTATCAATCAACAATGGCGCACCCGGAAAATACCGATGAAATGCACTAAAAGCTTGTTCTTCAGTGCCCTCTATTGCCGACAATGCCATTACGAGGGCGTGCGCCATTGTACCACTTGGCTCCTGTCCCAGTTCTAGCGCTGCTAACACATTGGAAGTGGAATCTAGTCCACCTGCCAAGGCTGCCCGCGCCGCCCACAAAGACCCTTGCGGACTAAATGCCCGTCTTGTACCAAATTCTAAGAGTGTTGCTTGTTCTCCTGCGACATCTCGCAACCGTGCTGCCTTTGTGGCAATCAAAGTCTGGTAATTAATAGTATTCAGGAGATAAGTTTCTACCAGTTGTGCTTGCCAAAGGGGTGCTTCTACACGCAATAGTGGCTGATTGGCAAACACGGCTGTTCCTTCTGGTACAGCCCAAACATCACCCGTAAACTGTCCTTGGGCTAGTAGTGACCAAAAGCGATCGCTAGCCTGAGCAAAAATTCCCGTCCCCTGTAATGCCGCAATTTGCGACGCACTAAAGCGGAATTTTTCCAAATATTCCACCGCCTGGGCTAGCCCCATTGCTATTAAATAACCAAAACCTTCTGGCAAGCGCCTGACAGACAACTCAAAGCTTGCCCGTCGTTGCTCTATACCTTCGCCTGTATAACAAACTGCCATCGTCAACTGGTAAAGATCGGTCAGCAAGCTGTAGTCATCCCCAGAGAAGTTAAGTTCCTGGTTCTGCTGGCTTTGCTGTTTATGTACATAGTCCAAATCTAATAAAGTTGTCATGCAAGAGATTTTTTACAGGATGCTTCTGCTGTTATGGTAATATTTACCATAAATAATGTCAACTCCTAGCAAATCTATTTTAGAGATTGCTGTAAAACAGTAGATTTATAGGCAAATTAACACTAGCTTTATAAATTAGTTAATATTTTTTAATAGTGAAACTTAGTAATAATGTTAATTTGATAAAGAAAGTAATAATGTTCTGCCAAAGAAAATTTATTTGCCAACATCTTTCCCAGAGTTAAGTTAGAGAAATAAATATGTTAAGATTATGATCAAAGAAAAAAGTTTGACTTTTTGAAAACCTAAATTATTGCGAACTTATGTGAATAAACATTGCATATATTCTCAATATATTGACAATTAGAACTAACGAAAAATATTAGCATTAGAGTATAGGTGTCACCATTAAAGCGACTCGAAAATAGGAGTCAAATATTATGGCTATTTACAAAATGCTTGCTAATATAATCCAATATATTTCTGAAGCTGCAATGCGGATTTTTGGCCCTACAGATGATGCTTATCCTATTATTGGCGTACAGCCTTTTACAGGTGATCCTTACAATAAACGTACAGCCGATATTTGGTAGATGCTGAATACATAGAGCTTATCAGTTGAGTCCAATAGAAACCTAACCTCCAACCTCTTCTCTACAAGAGAAGGGGAGTGAGATTGAAAATCTTGAGGGAGTGTCAATACACCGTCTACAAAAGCCAACAAGTTTACAATATTTTCACGCTCAAACCCCTGCTGGTATAATTTTCGCTGTTTGGGTTGCAACCTATCGTTGCGCGTTTGTACTGCTGCTAGGTGCGTTTTATTCTAAGCTCGACTTTATCTATTTTTATGAAACGCGAAACTTGATGCTAAAACCTTTATGGGATTCTGGTTTTACTTTTTTGATTTCACCTCAAATCAGTGACAATGAAAAAAGTTTTTGCCCAAAAGCCGGAGTTTTTGCTAAATAACAAAGTTTAGCTTCTTTGATTTGGATAAAGCCGAGCTTAAAGGACGCTTTATTAATGCGTAAGTCATAAGTAAAATAAACATATTTTTCTCTGCTACCCCGGATCAGCGAGGGGATATCATTGTTTTATATTCAGATTAATTTTAAGATCCGGATGACACCACAAGACGCACGACAATACGCACCAGCAACCCAGCGCAATAGCGAACCAATTATAGAAGTACTTTTACAAGTGTTGCCGGAGAGTGGCACGATATTGGAAATAGCAAGTGGTACTGGCGAACATGCAGTATTTTTTGCCCCTAAGCTCAGTCCTCGTCTGTGGCTGCCAACAGATGCAAATCCACAATTACGAGCCAGCATTAGTGCATGGGCCGAACACTTTGGCTGTTCTAATCTTTATCCACCGCTTGAACTTGATGTCAGAGAATTAGTTTGGCCAGTCGAGAATCGTACATTTGATTGGCTTAATCAGGAGCCAATTGTGGCTATTGTCAATATTAATATGATTCACATTTCACCGTGGTCAGCCTGTCTAGGACTAATGGCCGGGGCAGGTCGGATCTTACCAGCAGGAGGTATCCTCTATTTGTATGGGCCTTTTAAACAAGGTGGAGAACATACAGCAGAGAGTAATGCAGCTTTCGACAAATCTTTACGTGCCCAAAACCCAGAGTGGGGTGTACGTAACTTGGATGATGTTGTAGCAGTAGCTAGCGCACAAAATCTTAGCTTGAAACAGATTTACCAAATGCCAGCAAATAATCTTTCAGTAGTGTTTGAACATAATCCTGATAATCGAATTAGTACAATACCTGAAGCAATATGACGTAGACGGAACACTAATTCACCAAAATCTTTATCAGATGTCAATAATAGCGCTCCTTCCTGATTAGCCAAGTCCAGCACTACATCATCCGAATGTATACGAAGCGATGTCTACGACGGGCTACGCCTACGCAAGATTTTTTTATAATAACAAATACAATAACCAAGTTTTTGTAATAGGATAGCTTGTATTGATTGACTGATAAAACTTCTAGAGATTGCCCTCCCGGAGAGTGACAGAAAAGGGATACTAAAAATAGCTAGTTGCTAATTTCAAAACAATTAGCAACTAGCTATTGATCACAACCAACAATTAGCTGTTTCTAAGTTAGTGCTTCAGCACCACCAACAACCTCAAGGAGTTCTTGGGTAATTGCAGCTTGTCGAGCTTTGTTGTAAGACAGCGTAAGGGTATTAATCAGTTCACCAGCATTCTCGCTGGCATTACTCATAGCTGTCATCCGCGCTGCTAGTTCACTAGCCGCAGATTCTTGTAGCGCCCGCAATAACTGGTTACTCAGATACAGGGGTAACAGAGAATCGAGAATCTGCACTGGATCTTGCTCGAAAATCATGTCAGGAGCTAACAGGCGGACTTGCTTAGTTACTTTCTCCCGTGCAACTTCAAATTTACCGCCACGGGTTGTCAAGCGGAAGATTTCATCGTCGGCTGCTTCCAGACCTTGCGGATCGAGGGGCAGTAAGGTTTGCACCACAGGACGGGAGCTAACCAAGGAAAGGAATCTGGTATAGATTAACTCAATGCGGTCAACTTTTTCCGAAAGAAACAAGGAAAGTAGTTGGTCAGCAATCTCATTGGCTTCGGCTGCGGTGGGGATTTGCTCTAAACCGCCGTAGGTGGCATCAATGGGCTGATCGCGGCGTTGAAAGTACTGCGTAGCTTTGCGCCCAACGAGTACAAATTGATAGTCTAAACCTTCTGCCTTGATTTCCTTGGCGCGGTTTTCTGCACGACGAATAACGTTATTATTGTAGCCGCCACACAAACCCCGATCGCCTGAAATTACCAACAGCCCGACTGACTTAACTTCTCGTTTTTTCAGTAGTGGTAGGTTTGCTTCTTCAAAGCGCAGACGGCTTTGTAGACCATACAATACTTGTGCCAAGCGATCGGCGAAGGGGCGAGTCGCTAACACTTGTTCTTGCGCCCGACGCACTCTAGCTGCTGCAACTAGGCGCATGGCTTCGGTAATTTTTTTGGTGTTTTTGACCGACTGAATGCGATCGCGTATTGCTTTTAAATTGGCCATATTCTTGTCCTTAGTCCTTAGTCATTTGTCACTTGTCCTTTGTCACTAGTCATTAGTTATTTACCAATGACTAATGACTAATGACTAATGACTAATTACGCTGAAGCTTTGAAGGTCTTCTTATATTCGGTGAGTGCTTCCTTCAAGGCAGTTTCTTCTGTGTCACCTAATGCTTTGGAGGATTGCACTGCTTGTGCATACTGGGGTTTACCAGTCTTTAAGTATTCCCGCAGACCTTTGGTAAAGGTGGTTATTTGATTTACAGGCACATCATCTAAATAACCATTAATACCCGCATACAAAATTGCCACTTGCTCGTATACTGAGAGCGGCGAATTTTGGGGCTGCTTGAGGAGTTCGCGCAACCGTTGACCGCGTGCCAACTGGTCTTGAGTGGCTTTATCCAAATCGGAAGCAAATTGAGCGAAGGCTTGCAGGTCGTCAAATTGGGCTAGTTCCAATTTAATCTTACCGGCAACTTTTTTCATTGCCTTGGTTTGAGCCGCAGAACCCACACGAGATACAGAAATACCAGGGTTTACAGCCGGACGAATACCAGCGTTAAACAAGTCAGAAGACAAGAATATCTGACCATCGGTAATAGAAATTACGTTGGTGGGGATGTATGCCGAAACGTCACCGGCTTGGGTTTCGATGATTGGTAGGGCAGTCATACTGCCTTTACCTAATTCATCACTCAGCTTTGCTGCTCTTTCTAACAAGCGGGAGTGAATGTAGAATACATCTCCAGGGTATGCTTCGCGTCCGGGTGGACGACGTAGCAGTAGGGACATTTGCCGATAAGCTTGGGCTTGCTTGGAAAGGTCATCGTAAATGACCAGAGTAGCTTTACCCTTGTACATAAAGTACTCAGCAATACTTGCGCCTGTGTAAGGAGCTAGGTATTGGAGGGTTGCTGGTTCACTGGCGCTCGCAAAGACGACGACGGTGTAATCCATCGCGCCTTTTTCTTGCAATGTCTGCACCACGTTAGCAACTGTAGAAGCCTTTTGACCGATCGCAACGTAGACACAAACTACATCTTCTTCTTTTTGGTTGATGATCGTGTCGATCGCGATCGCAGTTTTACCGGTTTGGCGATCGCCAATAATCAATTCCCGTTGACCACGACCGATGGGAATCATTGAGTCAATGGCGGTGATCCCCGTTTGCATGGGTTCGTGTACAGACCGACGAGCAATAATACCGGGTGCTGGAGATTCAATCAAACGGCTTTCTGTGGACTTGATGTCTCCCTTGCCATCAATGGGACGACCCAAGGCGTTTACGACTCGTCCAATTAAGGCTTCTCCTACGGGTACTTGGGCAATTCTACCAGTGGCAGTTACAGAGCTACCTTCTTGAATTTCCAGCCCTTCACCCATCAGCACCGCGCCCACGTTATCTTCTTCTAAGTTCTGGGCGATGCCAATTGTGCCATCTTCAAATTCTAAGAGTTCCCCAGCCATAGCCTTTTCCAGACCATAGATCCGGGCAATACCGTCACCAACTTGTAGGACGGTACCAACGTTAGCAACTTTAACTTCTTGGTCGTATTGCTCGATTTGTTGTTGGATAATGCTGCTGATTTCGTCAGGTCTAATTGATATGCTCATGTGTCTATCTGTTGAGTGCTGAGTGTAGCCAATTTTAGATTTTGAATTTTGGATTTTGGATTGAAGAAAAAATCTAAAGTCCAAAACTGAATAAATAGCTTCTAACCCTGCCAATTTTGAATTTTGGATTGAAGAAAAAATCTAAAATCTAAAATCTAAAATCCAAAATTGAATGGCTCCTAACTTTCTAACCACTGGTTAAGCGCAATGAAAGGCGGCGCAACTGACCCCGTAAACTGGCGTCAATTACTTGCGAACCTACTTTAATAATCACACCACCAATTAACTCGTTGTCTACCTTGGTTTCTAGTTCTACCTGGCGAGCATTGGTGATGGCAATTACCTTTTGGATGATTGCCTGCTGTTGAGCTTCTGTGAGGGGAACGGCTGAAATTACTTCCGCTAATACGGTTTGATTCAGCTGCCGCAACAGCGCCAGATATTGTTGAAAAACTGATTCCAAGAACGCAATGCGGCGTTTATCTACTAGTATTAGCAAAAAGTTGCGTAAGTAGGGATTAGCGCCTTCACCGAGTATTTGTTTGATCAGAGCTTTTTTGCTCTCAGACTGAATAAACGGGTTGCTGAAGAAATTTTGGAGCTGTTTGTCTGCTCTCAGCAGGCCCAGGAAAGTACGCGCATCTTCCCCAAACTCTTCTGTCAAATTTTTCGATTGCGCTATTGACAAAAGTGCCTGTGCGTAAGGTTGGGCTACTTCGGCTGTTGCTACTTTGCTTGTCATACATTGCCTCCGAGTTGTGCGATGCTGCGGTCAATTAAACTTTGTTGAGCATCGTCGGCAATTCCGCTTTTGAGTTGCGATTCGACTTTTTGCAATGCTAGTGTAGCAACTCGTTGCCGCAGTTGAGCGATCGCTCGCTCTGTTTCGGAGTTTAAATCCGCTGCTGCTGTTTGTTTCAAGCGTTCTACGTCTTGCACTGCCTTAGCTAACAGGGCTTCTTTAGCCTTGATGGCGTTTTCTTCAGCAGATTTGCGGATGCGTTGTGCCTCTGCCTGAGATTGGGTCAATTGCTCTTGCGCTTGGGATAGCGCCTTCTGTGCCTCTTTTAAGCGCCCTTCTGCTTCCTGAATTGCGGTGGCAATATTGGATTGTCGCTCGTTCAGGATATTGCTTAAAACTTTACGTCCGAAGTAGAATAGTATGCCAATCAGAATCGCTAGATTGATCAGGTTGGTTTCAAAAATGTCTAGGTTTAGACCGAAACCACCTTCTGCTGCGCCTTCTGCCAATTCAGAGTGAACAGCGTTCGCTTCTGCGGCAAGTAATAAGAATGTCCCCATGATACCCATCTACAAGTGCGCTGCTCGCTTGCTAATACGTTGTATTTTCCCTTAGGGAAATAAAGTATCTTTCCCCGAAGGGAAAAAAGTGCCTTCTTTTGACACTTAATTAAGCGCTCTGGGACTAGTGCCCAGTTGCGCGTATGCTTTCAAGAGAACAGTTTTGTTAGTTTACCTAACTGAAGTTGTTCCCAATAGTTTTTCTAGAATCTGTCTGCTTAGAGCATCAACTCGTTGCTCTAAGGTTTGCATAGCTTCCTGTTTTTGTTGCTCTATTTCAACAGCAGCTTGTTCTCGTTGAGACTGGGCTTCTTTTTGGGCCTCAGCGATTTTTTCGGCAGTAATTTTCTTAGCTTCAACTTGAGCTGCTTCTACAGTAGCTTGCGATTGTCTGCGAGCGTCTGCGAGCTGCTGCTCATATTCAGTGGCTAAACGTTCAGCTTTCGCCAAGCGTTCCCGCGCCTCAAGGGTATTAGTTCGGATATAATTATCGCGATCGTCTAGTACCTTGGTCAGTGGCTTATAGAAAATTACATTTAACAAAGCTGCCAATAGCAGGAATTGCAATGCCATGAAGGGCAAGGTAGCATCGAAATCAAACATTTCTCTCCTCTTGGGCTGGAGTAGCAGTTTTCATGGCTAGCAACATCATCCAACCTTTTATATTTTAGAGACCCAAAGCCAACAAGGGTCAGGCAATTTTGGATTTTAGATTGATGATTTTAGATTTGTTTCACCGACAAGCTTAGGGCTATGTACCGAAAACTCTTGATAATCCAAAATCCAAGTTGCGCTGTAAGCGCACCAAAGGTGCGACCCAAAATCTAAAATATTGTAGAGGCGTGATAATTCACGTCTCCACACTCACAAAAACTTTTAGGTCTTATCCTGCGAAGGGGTTAGCAAACAGTAGTACCAGGGCAATTACTAGACCATAAATAGTCAGGGATTCCATGAAAGCCAAGGTTAATAGCAGAGTACCGCGAATTTTTCCTTCTGCTTCTGGTTGACGGGCAATACCTTCTACTGCTTGTCCAGCAGCATTTCCTTGACCAATACCAGGGCCAATTGCAGCTAAACCAATGGCTAAAGCAGCAGCGAGAACTGAAGCAGCCTGCACTAATGGATCCATGTTGAATTTTCCTTGCTTTGATTACAGAACTAACAAATGTACGTTAACGACTAGAAACGTGTTTTTCACGTTCGCTGCACTGAGTTCTTCCAAATCGCTTTTGCGACGTTTTGAGCGGATATCGCTCGTTGGAACTGTGCTATCAACTGAGAAGCTTAATGCTCCTCATGCTCTTCTTCACCATGTCCCTCCATTGCCTCATGGATGTATGCCCCCGCTAAGGTTGCAAAAACCAGGGCTTGAATGGCACTGGTAAATAAACCCAAAGCCATTACAGGCAGAGGTACAAATAGAGGAACTAGCAGAACTAGCACCGCTACTACCAATTCATCCGCCAAAATATTACCAAATAGCCGGAAGCTTAGGGAGAGGGGCTTAGTGAAATCTTCGAGAATTGCGATCGGCAATAGAATAGGTGTTGGCTCTATATATTTCTTAAAGTAGCCCAAACCCCGCTTGCTAAAACCTGCGTAAAAATACGCTAAAGAGGTCAGCAGTGCCAATGCAACAGTCGTATTGATGTCATTGGTTGGAGCTGCTAATTCACCTGAAGGTAGCTTGATGAGCTTCCAGGGAATTAACGCTCCCGACCAGTTCGATACGAAAATAAACAGAAACAATGTGCCAATAAATGGCACCCAAGGGCGGTACTCTTTCTCACCTAGTTGGTTTTTTGCCAAATCCCGAATAAACTCTAGGGCATATTCCATCAAATTTTGGATACCCTTGGGAATTCTTTGTGCATTGCGAGTAGCTGCTATTGAAGCCACTACTAAAATGCTAATCACAAACCAGGAGGTGAGAAAAACTTGCCCATGAATTTTAAGATTGCCCAACTGCCAGTAGAAATGATGACCTACTTCTAATGCGGCGAGGGGAATAGAATTAAAGGCGTTTAAGACACTAAGCATTTGCATTCTTCAAGCAATAATTTTCCCCAACGAGCGAGGATGGGAGTATTGTCTTTGTGAGCCTGACTTGATTAAGAATCAGGAATGAACGCAATTTGCACCGTATAGACGATGAGCGTGGCTTTGTAAGTTAGAAATCCCAAAAATATGGGCAGAATCTTTAGCTCATGCAATTGAGTTGATAATACAATCAACCCAATAAACAGAGCAAAACGAGTTTTGCTCAGACGGTCTTTCTCACCACCGAGTCCCTCAACATCTTTAGCCAGCATTTTTAAGTAAACCACACCTGTACACGCCCCAATCAAATAATTCAGAGCAATGTTTAAGGAATAAAAAATCCACACAGAGATAAAAATAACCCCCGTCAAGACAAGCGTGATTACTAACAACCGCTGGAAGAGTTGATGGAACTCTTGCATAGAGTTACCTGATTCTGTGTCTCCAGAACCAGTTTTAGCATCTTGTTGCGTTGTCGGAGTGGGCGCAATTGATTCGTCTGACAAGCTCACGAGACTTGAAACTAGTACAGCTAAATTATGATGACTGCACATTCAGTCAGATGAATCATATCACGATGCGGTAACAATACTTTAGGAAAAAACAATTAACTTCTTACCAACATTAGGCAGTCAGTAAAGTCGCGCCCTCAGAAGCGAGAGAGCGGCTGATGATGTGAAAGAGTGAGGGGGGTGAATAATCAATAATCGCTGCTTGAAAATTCCAAATTTCTTCCAATTCCAGCTTTTTTAAGGAAATAATTGTCCTCCAAAGTGGTGATAGGCGATCGCTCATCACCACGAGTATAAATTGCTTTTGTTAAGTCCGTATTAGAGTCCCATACAATTAAGCAGGTGTTAATAAAATTAGCTGTTGCTGAAGAAGTGTTTTTACCCCATCCAATCCCAGTTGTACATCTGTTAAAATATCTGCCACTGTTGAATTAGAATCACATCTTTGCATAAATTCAAACTCTGCTACAGATAAATTAACAATCTGATAATCGTAATTAAATAAACATTGACTGGGAAATCCCTCAATACAAGGATTAAGTTCGGGAATTGCTGCCAATAGGGCGTTATCGTCTGACCAATCGGCTTTGATGAGGGGAGGACGACCGAGGAAAAACTCGTAATGAGTTACTTCTGGATCTAATAATTCTATCAGACGATAAAGCTGGCGTTGGTTTAGCCCGCCGCAGGCATCGCTTAAATCTTTTGCTCGTTCTACTAACTCTGGTGCTTTACCCAAAAGTCTCTCTAAATCCCAGAAACTCGGATTCGAGAAACCAATAAACTCCAATCCCGAAGCATCAATTAATTCAAACAGCGTCTCAATGTTGTAGTCAATTTCCTGAGGATGAACGTACATATCAGCAAAGCATTCATCCTTTTTGTTTTCTAGTGACCAACGTTGTTTATCGTATTTGACAATTCGGTTATTTTCTGGTAAGGAAGCGAATATTTGTCGCCCAATTTTGACACCATTGCGGTAGTCGCCTTTTTTGTCACCTTGAAGAAGTGCGATCGCTTTTTGCATGAGTTGAATTTCCCAGCGTCCCAACTCCCCATACACAAAAATGTGCATCAAGCCGCCTGGGGCTAACTTCTTCGCCAAAGCTTGAATACCACGAATTGGATCAGGGGTATGATGCAAAACGCCAACACAGTTAATTAAATCAAACTCACCCGGTAACTGTTCCACGTCAAACAAGCTGAGGTGATGAAATTCCACGCGGGTAGCGCCAGAACGCTGACAACGCTCTTTTGCTACAGCTAAAGCACCATTACTGAGGTCAATTCCCACAACAGAAGCTTGAGGATTAAGGTGAACTAAGTACTCCGTACTCACACCAGTACCGCAACCTGCATCTAAAATCCGAATATCTTGCCTTTGGGGTTTTTGACCGGTGCAGAAGTTATGAGCGGCTAGCCAATTCCAGCGCCAGTTATAGCCTGGAGGTGGTTCATCTAACAGGGCTTCTGGCGGAAAGGGGTAGGTATTGTAGAGTTTGGCAACAGCAGCACTAACAGCTTGAGAATCGGACATGATCAGGAATAACGCAGTATTTCTGAGTTTAGCGGATAGTGGATGATCAGGGCAAAGATTACTATTGCTTATTTCCTGCTACTTATCCAACAGCAAAGTCAGTAAATTCGCGTTTATAAGGAGCGTGAAATCCTAATACAATATCTTCTTTCGATACCCCAGCCGCGATTAATTCGTTAGCGATACCGATTTCTGTACCATCTCTTTGTATCCAAATTTTTTTGTCTTTGATATCAACATGAATGATGACTCCATAAATTCTCCGTTGTTCTTTCCAGCCAATATTTAAGACTTGATAATGATGGCGTTCTGCGTCAAACAACAATTGAACTTCTGTGCCATTAGCCACGTCATTAGCGGAATGGGTAATTAAAATAGATTGAATAATTTGAGAGTAATTTATTCCTTCCATAAAACAATGCCCTGACTTAAGGAATTAAATATTAAAAGTTTAATTTGATATTCTTTTAAAGAATCTTGAATAAATTGACGCGAGAAAAAGTCTTGGTATGTATCTTGGCTAATAGCTAGATATAAAAGGCGTTCTGGCTCTTCTTTTTTTAATGCTAGCCGATAATTCAGGGTTTGACCTAAAGCGAGATGAAATTCCCTTACTTCCGATGCACCTACAAATGATTTAACTTCTACGGCTATTTTTTGACCTTGTTTTTGTGCTGCTAATAGTCTTTCTGCTCCTAAATCCACAAAAAATTCAATGTCATCAACTTTCAGATGCAGTGGATCATGGGTAATGATCCAACCATCTTTTTCTAAAGCAGTGCGGACAGATTGATGGAATATATCTTTAGAAGGCATAGGTATCGTAAAGTCTGGCAACAGCAGCGTTAAGGGTTTGAGAGTCTGACATTTCAGGAGCAATATTGCAAGTAATTCTGAGTTTAGCGAATGCGGAACACTTCAGGTATACAGATAATTGCGATCGCTATCAGCCCATATATTTTAAGCAGGAAAATTGGTTCAGTAAAAACACTAGTGTTTAAGTATTTATTAGCTAATAAAATTAATTGTAATTTTGTATAATAATTTACTTAATCAGGAGTATTCAATGGCTGTAGGAATGCCTGAATTCGTTGAAAATCCAGAAAATCGTTGCCCTGTAATTCTGTTGCTCGATACTTCTGGCTCTATGGCAGGTCAGCCTATTCAAGAGTTAAATCGAGGACTTGCTGGTTTCAAAGAAGATGTACAAAAAGATTCCCAAGCATCGCTGAGTGTGGAAGTGGCCATGATCACATTTGGCCCCATAGTTAAACTCACGCAAGACTTTGTAACAATTGACCAATTTACACCGCCTACATTGGAAGTAGGTGGTGTTACTCCAATGGGTGCGGCGATTGAGTATGCTTTGGATTTTCTAGAAAATCGGAAACAGACTTATAAAGACAACGGTATTCTCTATTATCGTCCTTGGGTGTTTTTGATTACAGACGGAGCGCCCTCAGACTCCTGGCAGTCAGCCGCGCAAAGGTTGAGACAAGCAGAAGCACAAAGCCGACTGTCATTTTTTGCGGTTGGTGTACAGGGTGCTGATATGAATATTCTCAAACAAATTTCCCCTCCTGAACGTCCACCAGTTACGCTAAAGGGCTTAAATTTTCGTGAGATGTTTGTCTGGCTATCTGCTTCAATGAAACGGGTTTCTAGTGGCAAAGTAGGGCAAGCTGTAGCTTTACCGGCTATGGGATGGGGTCAAATTAGCAGTTAGGAGGAAATTCTGTGAATTGGAAAGCTGTTGCGCGTTCTGCGAGCGGAACGAGTCATCAAGACAAGAAAATACCTTGTCAAGACTATGGGCGTTATCTCATCTTTAATGATGTGATTATTGTGGGTGCGGTTGCTGATGGTGCTGGTAGTGCTAAATATTCGGATATTGGTGCTAAGTTGGCGGTAGAAACGGTACTCAAACGCTTTTCTGATATTAATGAATATCCTCAGAAGGAAGAAGAATTAGAGCAAGGTTTTTCTCAACCACTGTGCAAAGAAGAAGCTCATCAACTGTTTGCTAAAATTGTGAAAACAGTTATTGCAAAGCTACATAAGCAAGCAGCCGAAGGAGGTTATTCTGTCAATGATTTAGCTTGTACATTGTTGGTTTTTGTGGCAACTCCTGACTGGGTTGCAGCTATGCAAATCGGGGATGGATTTATTGTAAGGCGTTCCCAAGACTCAGAATATCAACTGTTGTTTCAGCCAGATAAAGGTGAGTTTGCTAATGAAACAACTTTTATTACCTCAACAAATGCACTAAAAGAAATGCGGGTAGATGTCTTTCCCAAAAAACAAGAGTTTATTTGTGCTTCCACTGATGGACTCGAAAAAGTAGCAATTCGCTTGAGCGACTGGGAACCTTTCTCACCTTTCTTTAAACCTTTGGAGGAATACTTGCACGAAACTGTTAATCCAGAGGATGAAGATAAATATCTGATGGAATTCCTCAACTCTGAACGGCTAAATTCTCGCACTGACGATGATAAAACCTTACTTTTGTGCTTGTTTGATAGAGAGTAAAATTCGATGACAGTTCTCACCTGTGCCAGTACGGGAAAATCAATTACTCTACTGGGTGAACCGATCGCTAATAGTGGTGAAGGTAAGGTTTGGCAAACTAATCACAATGGTTACTTAGCAAAAATTTACCACGACCAAACTCCTGAACGTGTGCAAAAGTTGGCAGTGATGATAGGGCACCGACCCAAAGAGCCAAACTCTCACCTTAATCATATTTCTTTTGCTTGGCCTAAGTCGGTATTGAAAGATGCTCAGGGTAATTGTATGGGCTTTTTGATGCCGGAAATTAAGGAAGGAAAAGAACTTATTGATATATACAACCCCAAGCGTCGTAAGCATTTGAAACTTGAGGTTGATTGGCGTTTTCTCCACACAACGGCGCTGAATATCGCCTCAATTATTGAAGCAATTCACATTTCTGGCTATGTTTTGGGTGACATCAAGCCGCAAAATATTCTTGTAAACGATCGCGCCTTACCTTCAATTATTGATACTGACTCCTTTCAAGTTCGGAATCCGAAAAATAGTAAGGTTTATCGTTGTTCAGTTGGTTCAGAAGGCTTTACACCACCGGAACTGATTGATCAAGATTTTTCTAGCATTGATCAAACGGAAGTACACGATCGCTTCCGGTTAGCAGTCATTATCTATCAATTATTGTTTGGTGGTCAAACTCCTTTTGCGGGAAAGTGGACAGGCGTGGGGGAAACTCCAGAAACTAATGAAATTATCCGTCGGGGTTTATGGCTGTATGCACCAAACAGTTTGATTCAACCTGTAGAAAGGACAATTACCCTTGAGATTGTTCACCCAGAGGTGCAGCGATGTTTTCTCAGATGCTTTAACGATGGTTATAAAAATTCTAACTTGCGCCCAACTGCTGGAGATTGGGTAAAGGCGCTCAGACTTGCTGTTAATGAGTTAACTATCTGTGGAAAGGTAGACAGCCACTACTACAGCCAAACTTATGGTAAGTGTTATTGGTGCGATCGGTCTACAAAACTTGGTATTGATATATTTCCTGGCTTTGCTAGACCAAAAAAAGCTGCTGTTGTTGAATCAACATCACAACCTCAAGCTTTTACCGCAGATAAAATTAATGGCAAAACTATTGCTAGCGGTAGTTGGGATAACACTATCAAACTGTGGGATGTAGCTACTGGAAGAGCAATTCGCACTTTCCAAGGACATTATAAAGATTATTTTCAATGTATTATTTGTGTTTTATTAGCCTGGATTTTATTCTGTATTATTATGTACCTTTGTATGGTGATTATTGTTTCTCTAGCTAGTGGTTGAGAAAATCAAAGAAAGTATTTATAATGACTGTAATACCACAAGTTGACATTAGTAAATTACCTCCAGAAGTTCAAGCTACTATCAATCTTATTTCCGTAGGCGGTTCTTACCCTCATAGCAAAGATGGCATTGTGTTCAAAAACCTTGAAGGATTACTGCCACCACAACCGCGAGGATATTACAGAGAGTACACAGTACCAACTCCCGGAGCAACAGATAGAGGTAGTCGCCGTCTGATTACTGGGCAAAATGCCGAACTTTATTATACTGCTGATCACTACAATAGCTTTCAAGAAGTCATCTACTAGTCGTGATAAGTAAGGAGGAATATATGAGTGAATTTCTAAATATTTCGTCAATAGATATAAAACAAGGCATACGTAAAGTAGTGGAAAAAATAGCCGCAGAACCAGGAACTAAAGTTTTTTATCTTGATGGTAAAAAAATTAATAGCAAAGAAACATTTTTAAGTAAAGCTGCTGAAGCAATGCAATTTCCTACATACTTTGGTGCTAACTGGGATGCTTTTGATGAATGTATCACCGATTTAACATGGTGTCCGGCTCAAAGATATGTCATATTCTATGATCATGCTGATATCTTTGCTCAAGCTGAACCGACTCAGTACCAAATAGCGTTGGATATTATAAATTCAGCCAAAGAATACTGGGAGGCTAATAATATTTATTTCAAGTTTTTAGTTATCAACAAATAAGCAAATTGATTTTTCCATTATTATCTATCTCTTTTCTTATCCTATAAATTAGTTAATCCTATAAATCCTGATTAAGACATATTTTATGTAGGCAACTTAACAGTCCAATCTTCTAAAAGTAAGTATGCTTTTTCAAAATCCTGAGTATTTCTGGTTACTAAAATCCCATGAACTGATTCTGCAATTGCAGCAATACGTAAATCTTGCGTACCAATTCTTACACGTTTCTCCCTAACCAATACCTCATACTTTTCAAAAGCACGATTATCAAAATCAAAAATTCTGATATTTTTGAAAAATTCAATTTCATCAGCCAATCTTTTATAAGCTGCTATCAATTTATCTGATTTCAATGGTTTATTGTTATATTCATTAATATTTTTAAGCCTTCCTCGAAGTTTCTCCTCCAATGTAATCACAGTAACAGCAAGATTTTCAGGGTTTTTTCTTTTTATACGCTGTGTAACCTCTGGATGTCCTTGTTGAAAAAGTGATAGATGATCTGTATCTAATATCCACAACTGATTCACTGTATTTTATCCTCTACATTTTTATTTGCTTTTATACTCTCATCAAAAAGACTCTTCTGAATCATAGCAGCAATACGATCTCCGCCTGTGAATTTTTTTGCATATTCATCTATCTCAGCATCATTTTGTTTATTCCATTCATCAATTTGTTTATAATAATCCTCCATTTCTGCATCTAATTCACGTC
Source organism: Nostoc sp. WHI (assembly GCF_015714725.1). Classification (GTDB taxonomy): domain Bacteria; phylum Cyanobacteriota; class Cyanobacteriia; order Cyanobacteriales; family Nostocaceae; genus Nostoc. Next base: position 6,490 of record NZ_WBKM01000375.1, on the reverse strand, counting down.
GATATTCTTCTATGTGGTTCATCACTTCATCAAATTGAGTATCATCTTTGAACATTCCCGCAAATTTCATCCAAGGATGTTCAGCTTCTTTAGTGTATTCAATTTCTAATGTAACTATTTCTGGTTTTCGTTGTTGCATAATCTGAATGAGATTATTTAAAGCTTCTTCTTTAGTCGCACCAACACTTTGATAGTTTGGTAAACCTAACAATGTGGCTTTCACTGTACCATCTGGTTGATTGTCAATTAACACATCATAATTTAACTGAGGTGCTGCCTTCTTCACCGTGATTTTTCTAGATAAACTCATGATATTTTTAACCCTTAAGTTAAATATTGCTTATACCTATCAACAAAAATGTTTGTAAATTTTATTATGACTTTAATAAAGCTACAAACCCAGCTTGTACAAAATGAATATCAGTCGTGACTGCATAAATTAAAGCTTGCTCCTTCATAACAATAAATGATATACAATCAGTCAAACCCCAACTTTTATCTTGACGACTGTGATAAAGTTCCAGCGCACGCATGAGAAGCTGTGTATCTACACTGACAACCTTGATATTATCTGTTTGATAACACTGATTAATAAACTGAACTGATGCTGTCCGGTTCACTGCACTTAAAGCATTACCAACTTCTATCAAAACTGTTTCTGTCACCCATACTTCAAAAGCATTTCTTACTCTTGGGAATAATGCTTTAGCTTGATGATGGTATTGGTCATTCTTGTTCAGTAGAGCCTGAATAAATACTGTATCTAAAAACAACCTTTCTTGATTCATTCTATTATCTCATCGTTATTTTTAGGGCATTCCATACAAATAGTGATTATGTTGACTTGACCAATCACTTGGTGCTTCAACTGTTCCTGTTAATGCCTCTAGTACATCCCAAGCGTTACCCTCAGAGTTGAACATTTCCGCAGCTTCCATTAAAGGAGATTCAATTTTAGGAGGGTAGGTTTCTTCTAAAGTAAATATTTTAGGGTTTCGTTGCTCAAAAAGCTTAATGAGATTATATAAAGCTTCTTCTTGATTCTCACCAAAACATTGATAGTCTGGTAAACCTAACAATGTTGCTTTCACTGTGCCATCTGGTTCGGTTTCAATTAAGACATCATAATTTAACTTAGATGCTGTATTTTTAGGATAAGTTTGGATAGTTAAATTCATCATATTTTTCCCATTTAATCGTTATTTTAATTATAACTGCTGACATTATTGCGTACTAAGGAATTTATTATTTATTCCTCAAAGTATTTTTAGGGTGCGTTAGCGGAAAGTACAGCAATATTTTTCAGGATTTAGTGCGTTACCCTATTATCTTTGGAACTGTAGCGATCGCACGAATGATTTACAACCAATCAGAGTTTGATTTACGCTGTGAATGGGGTTCACAAGGAGTTGCTCAACTCGCTCCTATCAGTGATGTAATTGTAATAGTTGACGTTCTCTCTTTTTCTACCTGTGTAGAAGTTGCCACCAACAACGGCGCGATAATTTTTCCCTACGCAATGAGAGATGAATCTGTCATAGATTATGCCAAGTCAGTGCAAGCAGAGTTGGCAAGTCATAGACAACGTTGGACTACAACTGGATATTCTCTCTCGCCAAAATCGGTGGCTCAGATTCCTGCTGGAACTAGATTAGTGTTACCCTCACCGAATGGTTCTTTTTTGACTTTACGTACTGGGAATACACCAACTTTGGCTGGTTGCTTGCGAAATTGCCAAGCTGTAGCGGAGTTTGCTCAAAAGTATGGCAATAAAATCGCTGTGATTCCTGCCGGTGAGAGATGGAAAGAAGATGGTAGCCTACGTCCTGCATTTGAAGATTTAATTGGTGCTGGAGCAATTCTCAGTTATTTAAATGGTAATTTGTCGCCAGAAGCCAAAGTGGCTGTGGCAACATTTCAAGCTTTCCGGCAGGACTTATTGGGATACTTGAAAAAATGTAGTTCTGGTAAAGAGTTAATTGAAAAAGGTTTTGCGGCAGATATTGAACTGTCCGCCGCCTACAATGTTAGTGATTGCGTGCCTTTATTGATTGACAATGCTTATGTAAATTACAGGCTTAACTAAATGTCGCATTGATTGGTTTGGCAATATTTGGCATTATCTATAAATTCTTGCAACTTATTCAAGGTAATTATCTGAAATGCTGACCCACCTTGCACTTGAGCAGTGATGTAAGCAAACTTTTGTCCACGATAAAACTGGTCACGTCCAACTTTGGTGATATATCGAGACTTCTGGAAGTCATTGGAAATATTAGAATTATAAATATTTTGTAACAATTTCACTGCTTTGGTATTTTTTGTGGTGAATTTGAGGCTTGAGTCACCACTCACAGTTATTCCTTCTTTAGTCACTGTCCCATTTTCAGAAGTGACATCAGCATAAAAGTATAAGTTTCCCTTTGTAGCTTCATAGCCGTGGGCTTCGCTGTTGTATCTCAAAGTTGTTAGTTGAGGTCTGGTCTTTGCCCACTTAACAACGGTGTTGATGTTTTGTCCTGGAAGCGCATTTGCCGGAGTAATAGCTAAAATAAATGCGATCGCAGATACAGTAGCCTTGAATAAATGGTTAAATTTATAACTTTTGTGCATAGTATTTTCCCTATATAAAAATGCTGATATTTACAGATTAAATCACCAAAAATTAGTAATTACTTCCAGCGCAGTGTTAGTTGTAATTATAAGTTTATCGGTAGCAAAAACAACCTAACATCGACCAGTGGCTACTGTCCAGTAACTAAGCACAACATTTCATTAATTCGTAGCGAATTCTCCGCGTGCCTCTGCGCTTCCCTCTGCCTACCCTTTGCGTTTAAATAAAAAAGAAATTGGTAGACAGTGCCTACCCTACTACTTAGTTACAAAACTTAGATTTTATCTTAGGCAAACCAATGTATGCACTTTTAAGACTGGATGCCTCAAGATTCAGGTTCTACATACTTCTTAATAAACCAGCCTTAAGAACGCAAAACGTTCTAATCTAAAAGCTAACCGGGTTAATTTACTGGCAGTTTTGCAGGCAGTACTCTCAAGCTCATAAAGCATAAACACAGCGATGTGTCAAGCCTCAAAGCGAACCAGACCTAACACATAAACGATTATGATGGGAGTTTTAAAAATTAGATGAGTGTTAAGGCGAGTGGTGGAAGCTCAGTTGCGCGTCCGCAACTATATCAAACCCTAGCTGTAGCGACAATTACCCAAGCAGAGCAGCAAGACCGCTTCTTGGGAAATGGTGAACTAAATGAACTGGCAAGCTATTTTGCATCTGGTGCAAAGCGTCTAGAAATTTCCCAGACGCTCACAGAAAACGCCGAGATTATCGTATCTCGCGCTGCCAACCGGATTTTTGTCGGTGGTTCGCCAATGGCTTTTTTAGAAAAGCCCAGAGAAGGAGAACTAGTAGCTGTTGGTGGTGGTGCTAATGTTCAGCAAGGGATGCAACTGGGAACAGTAACCTACGTTGAAAGTCGTGGTGGGTTCCTAGAAAATTTACGCTCGATATTTAACTCAGCCCCCAGTGGCCCGACACCTCCAGGTTTCAGACCAATTAACATTGCCCGTTATGGCCCGAGCAACATGGCGAAGAGCTTGCGGGATTTATCCTGGTTCTTGCGCTACGCTACTTATGCGATCATCGCTGGCGACCCCAACATCATAGCGGTGAATACACGGGGTTTGCGGGAAATAATTGAAAATGCCTGTTCTGGTGAAGCAACGCTGGTGGCTTTGCAGGAAATCAAAGCTGGGTCACTTTCCTTTTTCCGTAAAGATGCTGAGGCTACAGAAATTGTGTCTCAGTACATGGATGTTTTGCTAGCAGAATTCAAAGCAGCCACCCCCTCAAATAAAGTACGCCAACGCCCCTCTAGCGATCAGCAAGGCTTACAACTGCCACAAATTTACTTTAATGCGGCAGAACGGCGTCCCAAGTTCGTGATGAAGACTGGGTTATCAAGTAGCGAAAAAAATGAGGTAATTAAGGCCGCATATCGGCAAATCTTTGAGCGCGACATTAGCCGTGCTTATAGCTTGTCCATATCTGATTTAGAATCCAAAGTAAAGAATGGTGACATCTCCATGAAGGAGTTTGTTCGCCGTCTAACTAAATCTCCCCTTTACCAAAAACAGTTTTACCAGCCTTTTATTAACAGCCGAGTCATCGAACTAGCTTTCCGTCATATTCTGGGACGGGGGCCAAGTAGCCGCGAAGAAGTACAAAAATACTTCTCGATTATTTCTAATGGTGGTCTGCCAGCCTTAGTAGATGCCTTAGTAGATTCTGCTGAATACAGCGATTATTTTGGTGAAGAAACAGTACCTTACCTCCGGGGTCTGGGTCAAGAAGCACAAGAATGTCGCAACTGGGGGCCGCAGCAAGACCTGTTTAACTACAGTGCACCTTTCCGCAAGATACCTCAGTTTATTACCACATTTGCTGCTTACGAGCAACCGCTACCAGATCAGCATCCCTACGGTTCTGGTAATGATCCCTTAGAAATTCAGTTTGGGGCAATTTTTCCGAAAGAAACTCGCAACCCCAGCACCCGTCCGGCTCCTTTTGGCAAGGATACCAAACGCATCCTAATTAACCAAGGGGCGGGTATTAATAACCAAAATAGCAATCCCAAAGCACGGGGTGAAGCTCCTGGTACTCTTGGCCCCAAGGTGTTCAAGTTGGATCAACTGCCTGGCACTATTGGCAAAAAAGCTGCCAAAGGTTCTAGCGTCAAATTCTCCGAAAGCTCCACGCAAGCAGTAATTAGAGCTACTTACCTGCAAGTTTTCGGTCGGGATGTCTACGACGCTCAACGCCAGAAGGTATTGGAAATCAAGCTGGAAAACGGTCAAATCCCAGTCCGGGAGTTTGTCCGTGGTTTGGCTAAGTCGGATGTATTCCGCAATCTGTACTGGTCATCGCTGTATGTTTGTAAAGCGATTGAGTACATTCACCGCCGCTTGTTGGGTCGTCCAACTTATGGCCGTCAAGAAATCAACAAGTACTTTGACATCGCTGCTAAACAGGGCTTTTATGCGGTGGTAGACGCCATCCTTAACAGCCTGGAGTACAATGAAGCATTTGGTGAAGATACAGTTCCTTACGAACGGTATTTGACTCCTGCTGGTGTATCAGGGCGACAGTTGCGCGTTGGTAGCATTCGTGAAGATGTTGCCGCGAAAATCCAGAAGGAAGTAACACCGAGCTTTGTGACACTGGGTACTGTTACAGAAAAACGGACAGAACCGGATATTCAGTTCCGTATTAACCAAGGTGTCAGCAAGCAACGCGAACAAACCAAAATATTCAAGTTGGTGGCGAATACCAGTGACAAAGTTGCAGTAAAAACTTTGATTAGCGCTGCCTATCGTCAGATTTTTGAGCGGGATATTGCACCCTACATTGCCAAAAATGAATTTACGGTGTGGGAAAGCAAGCTGGGGAACGGCGAAATTAGTGTAAAGGAATTTATTGAAGGTTTGGGTTACTCTAGCCTCTACCTGAAAGAGTTCTACACACCTTACCCCAACACCAAGGTGATTGAGTTGGGAACCAAGCACTTCCTCGGACGTGCGCCACTAAACCAAGCAGAAATCCGCAAGTATAACCAGATTTTGGCTACTCAAGGTATTCGTGCCTTTATCGGTGCCTTGGTAGATAGTGTGGAATATAACCAGGTGTTTGGTGAAGATACGGTGCCTTACCGTCGCTTCCCGACCCTACCTGCGGCAAACTTCCCGAATACGGAGAAGCTGTACAACCAACTTACTAAGCAAAATGATGACGTAGTTGTACCTAGCTTTAAGCCAGTGCAACCACGCGTAGGATCGACTACTACTCCGCTTTTGGCGCAGGCGATCGCAGATATAACAGCGCAAACAAATGGTATAAACCACAGCCAGCCATCCTTTGCTGAACTCGGTCGTTCCTACAACGATGGTAGCGGACAATCCGTTGAACCAAGTGTGCGTAAACATGCACGCATTTACCGTCTGACGGAGATCACCAACCAAACGGAAAGAGAACAGGCAATCAACGCCATTTACCGTCAAGTGTTGGATGTATTCAGTGGTGAAGTGCCTGATAATTTCCGCCGTACTGACTTAGACAGCAAACTCCAGAATGGTGAAATTTCCGTTCGGGAGTTTGTGCGCGAACTGGTCAGTTCAGAAATCTATCGTCAGCGCTTCTACACACCTTATCCCCATGCGAAGGTAATTGAGTTTCTCTTCCGTCACCTGTTGGGGCGTACACCCGCAACTCAGGAAGAAATTCGCCAGTACAACAATCTGCTAGATGATAGTGGTTTGCCAGCTGCTGTAGAAGCAATAGTCGAAAGCCCAGAATATAGCCGTTACTTTGGTGAAGATGTTGTGCCTTACAACCGCTTCCCATCCCTGTCAGCAGGTAACTACCTCGGCAGTGTAGTGGTTGATTAGGGAGTAGGGAGTAGGGAGTAGGGAATAGGGA